>JALNVO010000056.1 GCA_023231365.1 Fibrobacteraceae bacterium
CCTTGAATTCCGCACACACGCGAGCCATCGTCTTCACATCTGTAGGTTCCGCACACGTGACCATAGGAATTCCTTCAAAAAGGCTCATCAAAACCGTCGCAGTAAGTCCGAAGGAATGGAATATGGGAAGTTCTGCGAGCATCACATCGTATGGGCGTATCGTAAAGATTGCATTTGCCTGCTGAACATTCGCGACTAAATTCTTATGAGAAAGCATCACGCCCTTCGGAGTTCCTTCTGAACCCGAAGAAAAGAGAACGACAGCCGTATCTTCGCGCTTCACCCGCTTAAAATAACAGAATTCTATAAGCCCCGCTGGGAATGTCACAGAAGCTAGCCACGCAGCCACCCGGGATATCGGAGATATTAATTTATCTACATCTTCAACGCATATCAATTTGCAGACCGAACCGAGCTGGAAATAATTCTGACCGCGTTTTTGAAGCTTGTCCAAAAAAGCCCAACTTGTGAATACAGTTTTCACATCGGCGCGTTCAATGCATTTGATGACCGTTTCTATGCCAGATGTATAATTCAAGTTCACGCTAGTCTTGCCCGCAACCCATATAGAAAGAAGCGTAGAAACACCTTCGGGAGAAGGTGGGAACATAAAACCGACATTCTGTTCCTTGTGGGCTATTACTCTAAATTTTTTGGAATGAATCAAAACATTCTGAATCAACTTGAATCCCGAAATATGGTTTCCCAACGGGCTGTAAATGGAAATTTTCGAGCCGACTAATTTCTTTGTGGCCTTCAACCACAAAGGGGCTAGCGTCGGATAAAATGAAATAGAAGTATTCCAAGCTTCCATCGAAAGTTCGCGGAGAGTATTGCGAAGCACTTGCGGAGATGTCGCCGCCGGTACATCCTTGCCAAAAGCAATTGTCACAATGCGAGTCAGCGATTCACCAAAACAAACGGATTCATTTGCATAGCTATAGCGCCCCCCCCAAAGCCCTTGAATATAGAATGGAATAATTTTCGCATTCGTTCCTTGGATAGCCTCGGAATAGTCAATGGAAAAACGGCTAATGTTGGACGACTTGGAAAGTTCTCCTTCCGGGAAAATGACCACAGCTTCTCCAGCAAGAAGAGCCTTCCGAATAGCCCACATAGCAGGAGCCGGATCTCGGCGGTTGATGCGGATAACGCCAAGGAGCGTCAAGATCCATTTCAAGAAATTGCTCTCATAACGGTCGGCGTTGCTCGCCATTCGAATGGATCGCGGACTCGTCATCTGCAAAATAGCCCAATCAATGTAGCTCGAATGATTGCCCATCAAGAGGACTGGGCCTTCTGCCGGAATATTGTTATTTCCCTTAATTTTCAAACGGTAACGGAAAGCAAAGAACATCCGCAAAACAGTACGCAGCAAGGATTGCGGAAGCTTAATAAAAGCCCAGACAAAGGAAGCAAGAAGAAAAATAGCCAAAATAAAGAAAAAAGTTTCCTTATCTATATTGGTAAAATTCAGAAGAACCGCTTGAACACCGATGAAAGCGATGAGAAGCGTCATTTCCACCATATTCGCAACAGCGAGGATCCGCCCAGAAGTATCCGGTTTCGTATTCTCCTGCAAAAGGGCATTCATAATCACGCCAAAAGCGCCGAAGCAGAATCCGAGCCAAGCATACAAAATGGAAAGAACCAAAGGAGAAGAGAAGAACGTGATGAAGAGCATTCCCACTGAACCGCCCAAAACCGAAATTGGAATGAATCCGGTTTCAATAAAAGAGTGCGAAAAGCGGGACGCCACATAAGCGCCGAGAATCATCCCAAGGCCCGAGAAAAAAAGGCCCTTTTGCATAAGGGTGAGCATACTTTCGCCCGAAAAATCCTGGGAAAGCAGAACAAAGACTTGCGCAATTCCCCAAAAAAGGGAAAGCCCCACAATGCATAGACGGAAAAGCATCGTATTCCAAGTAGACCGGAAAATACGAGCCGGAGTACGCATTTTCATAGAAGGACAAGAAAATCCGGACACGGGAATGCAAAATGCAGCCACAGCAGCAAAAAAGGATATGGCAGCAAAGCTCCACGGCAAATAGCACATTTGAAACGACATTTCCCGTTCGCCATAAAAGCCCATCATCACAATCGTTGAAAGAATTGCAGCGAGGACAATGGCACTCTGAAGATAGGCATTTGAATGAACTAAACGGGATTTTCCATACATTTCTTTCAACAATCCATACTTCGCCGGACTGTTCAATGCAAATAGTGAAGAAAGGGGAATCACAAGCCAAATCGCGGCATCGCAAAGACAGAGTCCCCACAAAAATGCAAAAGCTGCTGTGATAAAAAAAGCTCCCACAGAAGTCCACGCGATAACCTTTACCTTATCGAATTTATTAGCCAGATACCCTGCAAACGGGAAAAGAAGAATATAAGGCAAGAAGAACATGGCCTGCAAAAAAGCGCTATCGATCAAGAAATCATCTCCTCGATACGAAAATTTGAGCCATTGTTCAATAAAAAGAAAAAGCCCCATCTGCAAGAAAGACGAGGCAAAGACAAAGAGAAGGTAAGGAATGGATCCCTTGGTTCGAAGCATAGATTTACCTTTGAAAAGAGAATTTAAAACTACAAAAAAAACTATTCCTTGGAAAGCTCGAGCGCAAGTTTCTTAGAAGCTGCCAAATCCGCCTTCCCTGTTCCGAGTTTTGGCACAAGAGGAACCTTGAAAGCAAGACCCGGAACCATCAACGGAGGAATGCCTGACTTGCGGAGAGAGCGAAGCACATCCGAAGGTTCCTTATCCCCGCTATATAGAAGAACGACACATTCTCCCTTTGTACTGTCGGGGATTGATGTTACCATATAATCGCAACCTTCGAGAATTTTCGTGTCATTAATCCGGATTTCAACTGCACCTAGCGAAATCATCTCGCCACCGAGCTTTGCAAAACGGCTGTACCGGTCCACAATTGTGAGAAAACCGTCTTCATCCAAGTGTCCCTTGTCTCCAGTGCGATACCAGCGGCGGCCTTCAAGTTCAATAATGGCATTCCGCGTATTGTCAGGGTCCTTCAAGTAACCCTTCATCACTTGGCACCCACCTACAAGTATCATCCCGTCTTCACCAACAGGCAGATCCTTGTTCGTATCGGGGTCTACGACTTTGTATAAAGTTCCTGGAAGCGGCATACCTACCGTTCCCGGCTTGCAATTCACCTGCATAGTGAGGTAATCGTCGAGCAGAATATTTTCCGTATTCACGGAAGCCACTGGAGTCGTTTCCGTGCAACCATAGCCTTCAAAGATTTCCTTGCCGAACTTGAGGCGGAAAGCATCCTGAATCTCGGGACGGAGCTTTTCTGCACCGGCAATGATAATTCGCAAATATTTAAAGCACATCGGATGGACCCATCGATTCACGGTAAACGCGCGGAGGAACGTCGGAGTACCGACAAAAGCCGTCACATGGAATTCTGCACACACGCGGGCCATTGTCTTCACATCCGTCGGATCAGCGACAACAACAATCGGCGTACCTTCCATTAAATTCAGAAGAACCGTAACAGTCAATCCAAAAGAATGGAACAGCGGAAGTTCCGCAAGCATCACATCCGTCTTTGTGGCATTGAAAATACAGGAAAGCTGTTGGATATTTCCCATCACGTTGTAATGAGTGAGTTCCACGCCCTTCGGTGAGCCTTCCGTTCCCGAACTGAACAGGATCATCGCCGTATCAGAAAGCTTTACATGCTTGAAGTAGAAGAATTCTATTAGCGAAGAAGGTAAAATCACGCCCATCATCATATGGAAGAAGAGTTTGTGTTTGGGAATATTTGCAAAAATATCTTCCGCATAAATTAATGTACAGCACTTAGAAAGAACGGAATAATCGACGCCCTTCTGCTTTAAGCGATCCAAAAATTCCCGGCTTGTAATGACAGTCTTTATATCCGCGCGTTCAATGCACTTGGCAACAATATCTGGAGCGGAAGTGTAATTCAAATTCACGTTCGCCTTACCGCGCACCCAACACGCCAAATTTGAAATAACCCCGGCTCCGCTCGGCGGAAGCATAATGCCGATGTGCTTTTGATGGGCTAAAATTTTCTTGAAGATACAACTGAAAGTAAGCGTTGCACACAAAAGTTTGTAACCGGAAAGATGCGATCCATCAGGGCTATAAATGGACGGCCCCGATTTAACCACCTTCTTACAAGCCATCAGCCAAGAAGAAGCAAGAGGTTTATAATATTTAAGGGAGTTGATCCATGCATCAATGGAGATCTCGCGGACTATCGTGCGAATCTGATTAGGCGGAGTATCCACTGAAAGCGGCTCGCCAAAGGCAATCGTAATAATTCGGGTAAGGGCTGGTCCAAAAAGATGGAAATCCGTCGAATAACCATAGCGGCTACCCCAAAGCCCTTGAATATAAAACGGAATAATAACGGTCTGCGTATCCTTGACCGCTGAAGAATAATCCAAGCGGAAAGGACCGATATGCGGAGATTTGGCGACTTCGCCTTCTGGAAAGAGAACCACGGCTTCCCCATTTAGAAGAGCCCCATGGATCATTTGCATCGCAACGCCCGGAGTGCGCTTATGAATGCGGATCATCCCCAAGCGTTTTAGAATCCAACGCAAATACCATTTTTCAAAATGATCCTTATTGCTCGCAATGCGGAGCGGACGCGGACTCGCCATCTGAAGAACTGCCCAGTCGATAAAGCTGAAATGATTGCCCATAAGGAGCGCAGGACCTTCGCTCGGAATATGCTGAACACCCAAAACCTTAAGCTTATAACGGCTGAAGAACGTGCGGAGAATCGAGCGGATGAGCGCCTGCGGCAAATGCTTGATGGCATATAGCGAACCCGCAAAAGAAATCACCGCCGTCGCAAAAAAGAATACAGTCGAATCCTGCACGGAAGTATAGCGGAGAACAAGCATTTCAAGTCCGAGAAGAACACCAAGAGCGACTATTTGCACCATATTGCCTACAGCGAGAATACGGCCAGCATTGGCCGGGCGCGTATTGTACTGGAGAAGCGAATTCAGTGTAACCACATACATCCCACCAAAAAGCCCAATGGCAAAAAAGAGTATCGCTACAAAAACAGGGCTCGTGAGAAAGGGAACTGCAAACATACATAAAGATGCTCCTAAAGCGCCTAGAGGGACTAATCCCGTTTCGATAAATTCGCGGGAAGCGCGAGCTACAATCACAGACCCCACCATCAATCCCAGAATGGCAAAACCCAGACTATTCTTGAAAAGCGTTATCACCTGTAGAGAATCATCTTGTTGGAAAACCAATACAAAAACTTGCACCATTCCCCAGAAAAGGGCAATACCTACAATGCACGCCCGGACAACAGGATTACGCCACGTATGGGTCACGGTAATCACCGCAGACGACATTTTCATCGAAGCGTATTCCCTCCCCACCTTAGGAATAAAGAAAGAACTCACAGTAGAAAGGAGGCTTACTCCCGCAAGGACCCAAGGCCAGGCAACAGCCTTTCTCAAAAATTCCTTGATCGTAGGGGCATCATCAAAAGCGGATTCGACCGCATCTAGCCCAGGAATCATCAAAGCGGCAAGTACAAGTGCCGCTACAGAAAAAATCTGTAGGCAACCATTGGAATAGCCGAGAAATTTCGGACCGTACATTTCTTTTAGAATGCCGTACTTAGCCGGACTGTGCACGGCAAATGCGGACGCGAGAAGAAGGGTGAAGAAAAAGGCTAAAGTGCCAAAGCCCAACGTATAAAAAATTGCTATTGCAACAAGGGAGATCGTCATCACAACAGAAGTCCACTGAATAACGCGGCTCTTGGGAAAGCGATTCGAGAAATAGCTAGCAGGGACAATCATAAAAATGAACGGCAATAGGAAGAAGCTCTGCAAAAGAGCACTCCGCCACAAGAAATCAGACCCTTGGCAAGTATTGGCCAATACTTTCTGAGTAAAGACAAAATGCCCCATAGTGGCAAAAGTCATTCCCAAAATCGAAAGAAAGAGAGGCAAAGTTCCTTTAGTCTTCCACATGAATCGTTATCCTCTTAAGCTAAAAGTCAAAATCAAAGCGGGCCGCGACGCCCAATGTATAACCGGTATAAAGTAAAGCAGACTTGTTCGTGTATCTCCAGAGCGGAAAAGAAAAATACGGTTCCACAGAAAGAGCTCCCAAATCTATCGTCACCTTTGGTTCAATAGAAATGTTCATCGCATAGCCAAACTCGTCATCGTCATCCGAACCGCCCAAAGCACGGACATGACCCGGCGTATTATCGATCCAACTCGTCGAATTCGCCAAATAAAGTTCAAACGGAAACCCTACGCCAACGCGGATTTGTCCAAAATTGAATTCTGGACGGACCAAGAAATAAAGTTCATCGGCAGAATGTTCATTGAAATCCCAGAAATACCAAGAATGAATGCGAATGCCAAATTTCGATTCGCCCCCAAAGAATTTCGTTCCGCCAAAGATAAGCGCAGGCTCAGGCGATTCTCCGTTGCCGAGGAGATTTTTCGCCCCCGCAGGAAATACCAAATTGAAGAAACCCGCGGAACTTGGACTTCCATATTTAAAACCGAGAATTGGACCCCAGAAGCCCGTGCTATTTTTCAGCCCATCATCGCGGATCGGGTAGGAAAAATTGAATTCCAAACCGCGAACGGGACGCACCCGGATGGTTGGCATCAAATTCAATTGGGAATCTTCAGCGCTATCGCTTAAAGAAGATTTATGCCCATTGGAATAATAATTCCGATAGAAAACGCCATAACCCGAAAGCTCTACTTCGAGATTGCTTGAGATGACTCCATATTCATTCATCATTGCAAAAAGAGAGGTACAAAAAGACAGAATGAAGAAAACAAGCAAGGATTTCTTTTTCATCATTTGTAGAACTCCTTTGTTATCAAAGATTCCAATTCGTCCGGCTCCCGGAGAATATCCTTCGAAATGTTCTCACAGCCGGAAGGGGTCAATAGCAAATCATCTTCGATGCGGATGCCGATATTTTCTGCATAACGTACCCCATCAATAACAATTTCAAAATAACCGTAAAGCCCGGGCTCATTGGAAATAAGCATACCCGCTTGCAAAGGCTTCGCCATATAACAGCGGAACGGATCGCCCTCGTGAATTTGCTCCCCTATCAAATGGCTCACCCCATGTGGCCGCTTATCATAAAACAGCTTGAACGCGCCCCCCTTAGATACAAAACGCCTCTGTAATTCATCCCAAATGAAATTCCACACATTCCTGTCCAAATCCAAAAGGAACGCTCCCGGTTTTACCTCTCGCTCATGAAACTTCTGCGCATCGAGAACCAAGCCATACAGCAAACGCTGAAGAGGATCGAACTTGCCATTCACAGGTATCGTGCGGGAAATATCGCTGTGCTGCGTTCCAGAGCGCACGCCAAAATCAAGCAGGACCAAGTCCCCAGGACGAAGCGGCTCGTCTTTCTTCACATAATGAAGACAGCATGCATTCCTCCCTCCGGCGACGATCGTCGGAAAAGCCAAATCGCCATCGCTCTGAATCTGCATTTGATAATCCAGGAAAAGCCCCAATTCCCTCTCGTTCTTAAAAGTTTTCAAATGAGATAGCGTTTCCTTAAAAGCATTCCCCGTCCAGAGCTGCGCCGTCCGCGAATTTTCAATGCGAAGAGGATCCAAAACAACCCTCAAATCAAAATGCGGCTCGGCAAGAGTCTTTAAAGAAACTGCTAATGGCGTGAGTCTCTTGCGAAGTTCTGCCGCAAAAAGAGCATTGTGGTCATCCGAAATCTTCTTTGTCTTCCCTTCGGAAAGAAATTCCAAATAGAAAGCGTAAACAAAGTCCGTCTTTTGAAACTTCAAAATAGTGAGAAGATAGTTCCAAAATTCCGATGCAGGGAGAACCGTCTTAAAGCCCGTCAAAGCCTTGACTTCAGCAAGATCATCCGAATATCCCAGGCGCTTTCCAAACCAGAATTCCTTGGAAACATCTTTCGGCGGTAAAAAGAGAATCTCCCGTTCATCAGGAGTTTTCGCAAAAGGATTGAGGATTAAGAAGCATCCCGCCTGGTTGATGCCCGTCAAGAACAAAAACGCAGGGTCTTGGACGAACTTGGTCCAGGTACTAAAGAACACTTCTTCCGACCCCGGATCGCGCGGAACCCCACAAAAAATGCCGATAGAGTTTATTTTTTGAAGAAGAGACCTTCTGCGGGAAGCATAGACCTCCGCCGGGGGCACGTCTCCTGACGGAGAAAGAAATACCTGAGAATAGCAAGCACCAGGATTTTGATCCATAAACATATTCAAAATTTAGTTTTTTTAGCAACGAGAACTGCAAATTTATCAAAAGGCGCACCCTGATTTCATTTTTTCTATATATATTTTGTCCACAACCATTTTGAATGGAGCTTATTATAATGTCTTTTTCTAAAACTTGGAAACTTGCCCTCATCGCCCTTAGTGCCATTTTCCTCGCTGCTTGCGCAGGATCCCGCCAAGGCGATTCCGAATCAGAAAGCGAAGCAGTAGAATATAACGAAGATGGTACGACGCGTCCTTCCGCAAAAGCACAAAAAGTCGACGAAGACGAACTCAAAGAAACCAAAGAAGCAGCAGCAAAGACCATGGAAGAAAACCATGATCTTCGTCGTCAAATCTTTGAAGCCAAGACTCAACTCGGCATTTCAACGACTGACGACTCTTCCAGCACAGAGGAATGATTTCCGAAATTCGCTATCCGATATCTGACGATTTGAAACGACTTATCGCCGGAGAAAATGAGACGGTTTTCCGTATGATGGAAGACCGTTTTTGTGTTGTCCTCGGCACGAGACTACCTGGAATCCGGATTTCCAAAGCAAACGAAAACGGAGACATCCAAAGCACACTTGCCTTCTTGGATCAAATTAAGCTTGCTGCAAAGCACGGCACCCCCATTACACGAAAATGGCTGGAACGCCTCACTGAAAGCGATAATGGCAAATCAAACAAAACAGCGAAGAAACAAGGCATCCCCGATACTCCGATTCTCCGGAACCGTTTCGGGCTCCCCGTCATCGCCAAGACCAAATCGCAAGCAAAGCTCGTCAAAGCGATCGAAGCAAACGATGTGATTTTTGCAGACGGCCCTGCCGGAACAGGAAAAACATTCCTTGCGGTAGCCCTCGCAGTCAATAGCCTCGAACGCCACGAAGCGGAACGGATCTGCCTCGTGCGCCCGGCAGTCGAAGCCGGAGAATCACTAGGATACCTCCCGGGAGATCTCAAAGAAAAAATAGCCCCTTATTTGCGGCCCATTCAAGACAGTCTAGGAGAACTTATCCCCCAAGAAAAGTTACGCCACTACCAAGAAGATGGGGCAATAGAAGTCGCTCCGCTTGCCTATATGCGTGGACGCACACTCAAGCACGCTTTTATCATTCTGGACGAAGCACAAAACACAACCATTCCGCAAATGCAAATGTTCCTCACACGGCTTGGACCGCACAGTAAGGCAATCATCACCGGAGACTCATCGCAAATCGACCTAGGTCCGAGACTCGAATCCGGTTTTGCCCATGCTATTAAGCTACTTTCTAAGATCAAAGGTATCGCCCACATCGAATTTCCAGCGACCGATGTGCTCCGCCATCCACTCGTCCGAGATATTGTAAGAGCCTATGAAACGAAAGGAAGAAAAGTATGAAAAAGAAGTCCCTTAAGCCACATATCATCATCGGCTGGATTTTAGTAACGCTTTTCGCGGTAGGACTTTTTCCGGACAAAGACTTGGCTCAAAAGTCCGAAATACCCCATCTAGGACAAATCAGCCCGCGCACGATCGTTGCGCCCATATCTTTTGAAGTTCCCAAATCTGCACAGGAAATCGAACAGGAAAAAGAACGGGCCAAAGACAAAGTCTACGCCGTGTTCGAGTTCAACCACGACGAAACAGCTCGCATCTCTGAAGACCTCAAACAGTATTTGACCAAGCTCGGCCGCTATGGAACACTTCAAGCTGAAATATCGGGCAACACCGAGAACAGCGATTCCATCCAATACAAAATTCAACAAGCATCCCAGCTCTACCATATCCTCACCAAGCGGCTCTCCAATACTGCCGTACAACAATTGAGCGGCAGTTCTCGCGCACGGGATTCCCTCGAAAGTGTATTCAACCGGATGCTCGAAAATGGCGTATCCAACATGCTTCTCGCCAATACAAATACGACAGTGCAGCTCTTCCGCGAAACATACAACGTCCAAGATGTAAACTTCATCCCTTACTCCAAGACGGAAGTATCTCTCGTACAAAACAATGAAGAAAAAAAAGTAGACGCAAGCCGTATACAACCTAAAGAACGGGCTATCGACGAAGCTTTCACGGACCTTCAGCAATACTTTATACACAACCAGGGCATTCAAAGTGCCTTCTACGAAGCCTTCTACGTCTTTACGCTGCCGAACGTATTCTACCTCGAAAAAGAAACAGAGCACAGAAAACAGATTGCCGAAGAACAGGTCAATGCATCCAAAGGCATGGTTCCGAGAGGAATGGAACTTATTTCCCAAGGCTCCATCGTTACAAAAGACGCCCTTGAAAAATTGGAAGCCCTGCAGCTCGCGATGCAAAAAGAAGAGGGGGCGAAGTTATTCACCTCCACCTACGGGCAAGTACTGATGATGATTCTTATCGTCTGTATGTTCTTTCTCTACTTCCTCTTCTTCAACGCATCGCTTTTCAAAAGGCCGGGACAAGTTTGGTCTATCGTCGCTATAGCCATACTTCAATTGCTAGCCTTTGCCGCAATTCACAATCTTTCCGGATCCGTACAAAGAATTGCACCCGAACTTCCCGAAGGCATCGACCTCATTTGGCTCTACCCATTCATCCTCGCTCCCATCATTTCAGCCATCCTCTACAACCGCCAAATGGGTCTTCACTTTTCCATTTTTTCTTCAGCGATCATCGGGATCCTTTCCGGGTATGACTTGGCCATCGCCGTTTCCACATTCTTCATTTCTTGGGCGACCATACAGGGATTCCGCCGAATCCGCTATCGCTCTCAATTCATCTGGAGCATTCTTGCAAGCATCGGTGCGCTCGCCATTACACTTTCGATACAGCTTCTCCTCCGCAACCGCTTTGAATTTTCCATATTCTACCCCACATTCATCACGGGCTGCATCAACCTGATCTTCTGCTCCGCCATTTCTTCCGTGCTCCTCATTCACCTTGCAGAAAAAGCCTTCGGAATTACGACAGACCTAACCCTTATGGAGATGTCGGACTTTAACCGGCCTGCGCTCAAGCGCATTTCCGAACTCGCCCCAGGAACTTTCCACCACTCCATCCAAGTGGCGAACTTGGCCGAAAAAGTCGCTGACTATGTAGGAGCCAATTCACTCCTCGTGCGCACGATGGCGCTTTACCACGACATAGGCAAGACAATGCGGCCCGAATTTTTTACAGAGAACCAGAAACAGGGAATCAATCCGCACAAAGGACTTACTCCGCAACAATCCGTAAAAATCATTATCAGTCACGTGATTCAGGGACTGGAACTCGCCAAAGAATATAAGATACCGGACTTGGTCTCTGCAGGCATCGCAGAACATCACGGCGATAACATCGTCCAATACTTCTACCTCGAAGCACAGAAAAACGAACCTGACAAAAAAATCAACCCCGCAGACTTCCGCTACCCAGGTCCTAAGCCGCAATCCAAAGAAAGCGTCATTCTGATGCTTGCGGACAGCATTGAAGCAACCAGCCGCGCGATGATAGGAGCATCTCCAGAAAAACTAGAAGCTCTAATCCACACAACAATTGCCGCCCGCCTCAACGAAGGACAGCTGTCGGAAAGCGACCTCACCGTCAAAGACCTCGCCGACCTCGAAAATGCATTCATGCAAAGCTTGGAAGGAACATTCCATACGCGGATCAAATATCCAGATGCGGCTCTTGCCGCAGGAAGACAAACGTCTCCGACATTAGGGCGCTGAAAAAAGTCATTTTTTTCTCGCAGAATGCCTTGACAGAACGAAGTGAACTTGGTATATTTGGCTCACCCTATTGGTGATAACATTCAACAGGAGAAACGACGGATATGAAAAAGAACATTCTTTTAGTTGCCTTCGGTGCCCTGTTGCTCGTGGTTGGTTTTTTCTGTCTCGCTCAAGGCCCTGCAGAGAATCCCATATCACTGACGGTCGCACCGATTATTTTGGTTTTTGCTTACTTGGTGGTCATTCCAATCGGAATCCTCTGGGGCGGAAAAAGCCAGAAGAAATAAGGGCGATTAGCTCAGTTGGTTCAGAGCAGCTGCCTTACAAGCAGCGGGTCAGCGGTTCGAATCCGTTATCGCCCAGTATTTTTGGGGTGGTAGCTCAATTTTGGTTAGAGCACCGGCCTGTCACGTCGGAGGTTACGAGTTCAAGCCTCGTCCATCCCGTAGAAGCCCTTTCTTGCGAAAGGGCTTCTTCATTTTAAACATTACCCCAATAAATTCAATTCACTCGACTGCGGGACAACTTTACATACATTCATTACTCTGATCAAGCCTATGAAAAATTTCAACTGAAGGAATCTCTTTACACATCAAAAGACTGCAGGAATAACACGTTTCGAATGAACCACAAAATACCGAAAGATTTGCCTAGACAATTTCTATTATTAACTTCCACACTCGGAAGCATAGAAAAAGCTGTGCTGGATCGAACAAAAAAAATCAGCGTTTCTAGATTTTTCTGAAGGGATTCCATTTGTTCATGGGTAAGAGACGTAAATTGTTGCCAATCCATTGAGTTCTCGTAGGTTAAAGAGGTTTCTTAAA
>JALNVO010000057.1 GCA_023231365.1 Fibrobacteraceae bacterium
CCGATGTTCAATAGCAATACAGGAGAATTCGCCTGGTCTTATCTAGGGGCAAATGGATGGGTGGCTTTGTCTTCACAGAACGTTCTGGATGATACGACTGCCGGTTTTACTGCTTCTGGGGTGGTAACGATTGCGCTTCCTCCGAAAATTGCAAAAGAACAAAACCTGATGCCTTCGGGTTTTTATTGGTTGCGTTTGACTCCCGGAAAGGAGTGGAAGCAGTGCTGCCGCCTTTTTTCTGTTTATGCCCAAGGAGTCGGCGCTGTCCGCGTTTCGGGTTTTGGATGCCATTCGTCTTTTTCTTGTTGCAAGGCCGGTTCTATTAAGGAAATATTGAATGCCCCGGCAGGGCTTTCTTCTGTATGCCAGCTCGCGGATTCTTTTGGCGGTGAGCCGGAGGAATCGGAGTTGGAGATGCGGACGCGCGTAGCGGAACGGTTGTATCATCACAACCGCGCTTTGACGGCAAGGGATTATGAACGCCTTATTCTTGAAGAATTTCCAGAGATTCTCAAGGTAAAATGCTTTCCCGGAATGGATCCGAAAAATCCGGCGAGCCCGAGTCCGGGGCATTTGTTGATTGTTCCTGTTTCTCCGCTTTTTAAAGATGGGCGCTTTCAGTGGAATCCGCGTTTGAGCGGTAAGGTATTGCACGACATCCAAAAATTTGCCGAATCGCGGGCTTCTCGTTCTGTAAAAATTTCAGTAGCGAATCCCTATTTTGAAAAAATCCAAGTGCGCTGTGTTGTTACTATCCGGAGCGGTTTTCAAGAAGGCGAAAAACTGAAAGAATTGAATACGGCATTAAATCACTATATCTCTCCGTGGTATAATCCCGGTCCTACAGAACATTTCGGCTGGTGCTTAAAAGAAGCCAATCTTAGAGCATTTGTACAAAATATGGATTTTGTGCAAACGGTTGATGCCTTTTCAGTATTGCGGGTAGCTCCGCAGGATCGTTTTACCTTTCAAATGGACAACATGGATGAAAAATCTGGGGATGGCGTTTTTTATGGACTTTGCCCGTGGAGTATTGCCGTGCCCATTCGCACTCATTATATCAATATTGCTTCGGAATCCGGTGGGCGTAAATCCGTTGCGCCGGGTTATGGCGATTTAGAAATTGGTTCCACTTTTATAATACAGGCGAAGTAAATGACAAAGCTTAAAAGAGATGAATTGAAGCGCCGCTTTAGCGTTGGTCAAATGCCTTCGGAGATGGACTTTGCGGATTTGATTGATTCTATGGTTAATTCTGAAGAAGAGGGCTTTGATAAAACAGCGGAAGATGGATTGAAACTTTCTCAGCTGATGGATTCCGGACATCTGATGAGTTTCTATGAGAATGTTTCGGAAGAAGCTCCTCTGTGGTTTTCGGAACTCCGCTTGATGCAACAGGGAAAGGTGAGCTTTTTACATATATCGACGCCTAGAGTCAAGTCTGCTGAGAGTGTGATTTCATTAAAAGGTCCTTGCCCGGATGTGGATGCCGATGAAGGAGAGGATGTATCGCCTATTGGCGTTGGTATCCGATGTAGGAATCCGGAATGCGAATTAGATGTGAATGGAACTGTTGCTTCATCGGGTCGCATTGGAAAGGAAGGAAATAAAAGTGCTCCTGCAGATGGAAGATGGCATGATATTACAGATGTACTGACTGGATGTCAGGCTTTTGAAATTGTCGCTGGTGTAGGTGGCCGCGATAAGGATGGTAAATTTGCGTTGACGCATGCCTTTGCGTTGAACGTCTTTGGATGCAAACCAAAAATTCAAAAAGAGCAGTCGCATTCCGGTTGGCGTGGAAACCGCATCGATGTCCGGTGGGTTAAGGCGGATAGCAAGTTCAATTTTAAGTTGCAGCTCCGCGTCAGATGTTCATACGGTGAAGGCGTATGGATCCGTTATCGCTTGACAAAATTGTGGTTTGATTCGTTGATGGAAGATTCCTTGAAAAATCCTGTCCGGGAATGACTTTGCAGAAACCTATATCCATATCCAAAAAGAAACAGAATTCGGAGTTCGAATATGAAACTCTGCGTAAACAGGGTATTCAATTTGTCCAAGAATTGTGCGGAAAAGACTGGACTGACTTCAATCCTCATGATCCGGGTGTTACAATACTAGAACAGATTGTTTTTGCGCTGAGCGAATTAGGGTATAAAACTACTTTTGATATAAAAGATTATTTGGCCGAAGATGGTGGACGAATTTCATATAATGCGGAGGCTTTGTTCCCGCCCGAATCTGTATTTCCAGGGTCTCCGGTAACTTCTGCAGATTATGCGAAATTTCTTTTTGCGAATATCCCGGAAATAGAAAATATTTCTGTGGAGTACAATGCTGAGAAAGGATATTCTGTGCGCATTGTTCCTGTAGATGTCGAGAATGATGCAAAAGAAAAGAATTTGGTTGAAAAACGGCTGCGGAATCGCGTGGAAGCTCTTTGGGCGGAGTGGCGAAATTTTGGCGAAGTAATTGATGTTATTGAATTTGATTGGAAAAAAAAGTGTTATTTGGAAGGAATTGTTGAAATAACGGGAATGCGCCCTGCGGCTGATATTCTTTTTGATATCTACGTTCTATGTTCTGATTATTTTGGCTCTAAAGTTAAAGTTGGACGATATAATGGGCAACTCTTGAAAGATCTCAGCTTGGAACAAATCTTTGATGGGCCTCTTTCTACTGTGGGATTCTTGGGTGCTGAAAAGTTTGACAGTGTAGATATGCCGGTTCTCTTTTCTGAATTGGAAAACATTATTCAAAAGATATCGGGCATTTCAAGAGTCCGCGATTTATCTCTGACCGATTTCACAGGATGCAAATTGAAGGATATAGGGCGTTCCCATTTGCAACTGGATGTGGAAAATGATAGTCCGCACATTAAACTTTTCTTTGGGGGACGGAATGTGTTCCCGCAAAATTTCGCTCTGTTGAAAAAAATCCGGGCGCGCATTTCAAAACGCCCGCAATTGGAACGGATGCCTGTTCCTTTGAAGGCTTTGCGGGAGTTATTGCCGGAATTGCCGACGGGAAATCGCCCGGATATATTGGGCTTTTCTTCTATTGCGGACCAGTTTCCGTCTTTATATGGTTCCGGTGCCTGCTCTTTGCAGTTACAAAATTATCTCTCTCCTATAGAATATATATTCAAAAGCTTTCTTCAGAAGATAGACGGATTTTGCGGTCTCTATTCTGTACAGAGTGATCCTTCGGATTTGAAGCGATGCAACTTTGTATTGAATCAGATGCTTGCCCTTTATGGATTCTGTTTTCCAGATGCTCTTTTTTTGACATTGCGGGGATTGCCTGCGGATTCTGTATCGTTAGAATTGATTCACGCAAAGCAATCGTATCTGAGAAATCTTCCGGTACTTTCAAAACAGCGCAGCGGAGATCGATGGCTGCATCGCATTGAAATGATGATTGGCGTCGATTTAGAATCTCAAGCACCGGACGTGGCCCCTCTTTTGGTAGATGGTGTCTATCTCGACGGTTCGTCCGGTTGCATATTTATCGTTTGGCCGAAGAAAGCTCCATTTATGGATTTGGAATCGAACCGTGTTGCGATGGAAGAATTCATCCGGGATGAATTGCCTGCGCATCTCGTTCCTTACATTTATTGGGTGGGAGATGATGCGATGCGTTCTTTCCGGATGAGCTATTTCCGCTGGAATTCCTCTCTTAGAGAACACAAAAATGCTTCTGGAGAACTTCTTGCGTGGTTTCGGAGTCATGCAAATTTTTTGTCGGGAGGCTTTTGGCTCTAATGGCAGAATTTGTTTTTGTGGATAAACTTGTTTTGAATGTTTCTTTTGCAGATGGCGATATGTCCGCATCGCTTGAAAGTGATGTGAACCGTTTTGCAAAGGGACCTTTGTCTCTCTTGTTGGATGAGGTCCTTTCCGAATTCAGTTGCTCTTGTAAAAACGATAATATTGAGATAGATCATTTGAATTTGGATTTAGGAGATGTGGCTTTTACCGGTTCGTTTGAAGAAATTCTTAAAAAATTGAAATCGGGCTTGAAACTCGCTTTGGAACGAGAGCTTGATCTGCAAAGAGTGACTCCGACGATAAAAGCTCTGTCCAATATATACCATTCCTTCTTGCCGAAGTTCAATGCATCGGATCTAGAATCCCGGTTCCAGAAATGCGCGGAAGATTTGCTTGTGGGGCAGAAAGCTAGCCCGGAGAAATTTCTAAAAATTGCAGAAAAAATTATTTTGGATATGCAGAAGGATTTTCCGCTTCTGGATTCGCAACAAATAGCCTGCATTACTTATAATAAATTAATTTCATTACAAAAAAAGATGGAAAAGAAAATGGACGTAGCCACTGAAAGAATTCCCGTTTTTGATGCGGGGCTAGTATTGCTTTGCCCGTACTTAGCAAAACTATTTGAATTATTGCATTATACGGAAAACGATCATTTTATCAATGAAGAAAAACGTGTGCGCAGTGCAGTCCTTTTGAGATTCCTTGTGAGCGCAGACTTTACAGAAGATGGCACCCTTCCGTGTTTGGCAAAACTTTTTTGCGATATTCCGCTGGATGAAGTTCTTCCTAGCCAATCTTTGCTAAGTGAAGAGGAAAAATCGGTTGCCGATAAGTTATTGGCAAGTGCGATATCCAATTGGGCTGCTTTGGGTCATACGTCCGTGGAAGGTTTCCGCTCTGCATTTTTGCATCGCAAAGGAATATTGATGAGCAAGGAAAATGACTACTACCTGCAAGTTCCAGTGGAAGCGTTTGATGTTTTGCTGGATAGGCTTCCGTGGGGGTATTCTACGTTGGGGATGCCTTGGCGGAAAGGATTGATTTTCACAAAGTGGCGGTGATATGAATACAGATTTATCCCATTTTTTAGATTGTGAAATGAATTGGTGTGCTGAAATCATCAATGCACGTTTTGAACAATATTTTTCGGCAGAAGATGATCCCAAAAAGCAAATAAGCATTGAAAATATTACGATGCCGGAAATTTCTAGTGAAAATTCTCCTTATTCAACGATTGTAAAAAAATACGCACTCGGTTTTGATGAACGCTTGTTGCTTACTTTGGCCTTGCTTCCGCATTTACGCCCGCAAGCTTTGGATGTGTTTTTTTTGAATAATGGAAATTTAGGGAGACCCTATACGGAATTCGGCGGGTGGAAGGGGAAGAGCCATTCCGGTTTTTTGCCGACTTGTGAAACGGCGCTCTTTCTTCTTGCAGGTGAAAATCTTGGACGGCGGCTAGAAGTAATGCGGTTGTTCGACATGGATAGCACGCTTTTGAAAGAGCACCTTGTTGCGCTTGAATACGGTGAAGCGGGAGAACCCGTGAATTCTGCAGCGCTCCGGATTCCCTCTGAGACTTTGGAATATCTTTCGACAGGACTGCGGAATATGCCGGATTACAGCATGCATTTTCCGGCAAAGCACATCACCACGGAACTCAAATGGGATGACTTGGTTTTAAGCGGCGATGTCATGGACGATGTGAGCCAAGTGACGGCTTGGATTGAACATTCGGAGAAAATTCTTGATGATTGGGGGCTTAGGAAAAATGTCAAGCCCGGCTATCGGGTTTTGTTTTACGGCCCTCCGGGGACGGGAAAAACGCTGACTGCGACTTTAATTGGCGCACATACGGGAATGGATGTCTACAGAATTGATCTCGCTCAAGTTATTTCCAAATACATCGGCGAAACGGAAAAGAATCTCTCCGGTATTTTTGATCAGGCGGAACGGCACAAATGGATTTTATTCTTTGATGAGGCCGATTCTTTGTTCGGTACCCGTACGCAGGCTAGCAATGCGAATGATCGTGCCGCAAACCAGGAAATTGCTTATCTGCTGCAGCGAATAGAAGATTTCCCAGGTGTGGTTATTCTTGCAAGTAATTTGAAGTCAAATATAGATGATGCCTTTTCCCGCCGTTTTCAAAGCTCGATCTATTTTCCGATGCCGGAGCCTTCGGAGCGCTTTCGCCTGTGGACGAACATCTTCCAGAAAAAAGAAATGCTTGCATCGGATGTCAATTTTTTGGAGCTTGCCGATAAATATGAACTTGCCGGAGGAGCTCTTATCAATGTGGCCCGCTTTGCCGTTATCCGGGCTGTGCGCGAAGGGCGATGTGTGGTGAACCGGAGCGATATAGAAATGGCTGTTACAAAGGAATTTCGCAAAGAAGGAAAAATGGCATGAAAAAACTTTTTTTGCTTTTGTCTCTTGTATTTGTAATACTAAGCCGCAGTTCCTTTGCCGCAAATTCATATATAGGAACTTATGTCTATACGGTTTCTGCAAATGATACGAAAATATTTAAGTCAACGGAAGATATCTTCAAAATCTTGGACGCGCAAGTTGGCTTAGTTTATCCAGATACTAGCAGTTTGATTGCCGGAATGGAATCGGCACTAAGCGACTATCCGGAGAGCATGCCCTATATAAAATCTGTAATCCGCGATACGTTGCGGATGCCTTCAAAATTACAGGATTCTTTATGCTTTGAGGAACAAGGCGTAGATTGCCCGGTTTCCATGATCCATCTTGACAGCAACAGTGCCGCTCTTTTAGAAGCGCGCTTGATTGAGAGCGGTCATTTTCAAAAGTTATCTCCGGCAATTCTTAAATTTTTTAATGATTTGGCCGGCGTTTCTTTTCCAGATTCTGTCTTATTTCATCGCTATGCGATAAGTCTTATTGTTGCTTCAATGGGATTATGTACAAGTGAAGTAAATTCTATCTATTCTATATTTGAAGATGTCTTGTGGACGGACGATGAATTCTCGTCAGTGATGGAGGAGTGGAAAGCAAAAAAAATAGATAAGCATTTTCTCGATTTCTTTAGAAAGAAACGGTCTCAAAAAAAAGCGTGTTCTGATAAAGTGCGGAATAATATCCAATTGAAGGTGGATTCTGTCTATTCAATGACTTTGCGACCAGTCATTGTGCCTATTTTGCAGAAATATTATGCGTTTGATTCAATCGCTCCTATATGGAATGGCGACGGATGTGGTTGTGTCCAGAAGCAGGAATTGAATGGCACGGTATATGCTTTTTATCCGTATTGGTTTTCGCTTAGAAAAGACAAGACTTTGGATTTTAGCGCTATTAGTAGAATTGCTTATTATGGCATAAATGCGGACAATATGGGAAAACTCCGGTTTCCGGCAAGTAGCGAAGTTCCCATCAATTTTTTTGCGGAATCTAAGAACCTCCAATTTGTGATGAATGCGCATAAGCACGATGTCCGTGTTGATTGGACGATTGAAAAAAATGAGTGGCCAGCAAACTGGGATTCTCTGTCTATGGAAAAACGGAGGGCCTTTTTTGATACGCTCTGTAGAGAAATTGTCAACTTGATTACACCGGAACTTCCATCGTCGTTCCGCAATTTTACAAGCATGTTCACCTATTCCGGCAGTGAAATGAAGTCCCGGGGAGACGGGGTGACTTTGTATTTTGAACATTATCCATCGGATTCTATTTCAACAGTTTTGTTCAATGAATTCTTTTTTTCACTCCGGGGAAAGCTCAAAACATACGGGGATTATTTCTTTGTCAACCTTTTAATGAGCCACCCCGATCTGGTGCGGGATTCGGGTATCTATAGCTATAAAAATTTCCGGGCGTTGCTGAATTCTTTTAATGAAAGTTCTGGAGAATTATCTCAAGAAGAAATTAAACAAGAACTTCGCAGTTATTTATTGGTCATAATGGACGAGCCTCTTATGAGGACCAAGAGAGAGATTTATAGTGAATTAGATGAGAGGCTCCGTGGAGATGATCACAAAATTCTAATGCAGAGTCTGACGCCTGTCATTTGGTTTGACAATTCGCAATGGCAAGAGTTGAAGGATGATATCGATTATTATGCGGATGCTTATTACAATATTGGAATAGCCCCTTATGATGTTTCTAGTAATGCAAAACAGGTCTGTGCGGAAAATGGCAGCCTTGCGGCGTGCATTTTGCAGGGCTTTGAAGTCGCAGGAACTTCTCACGCGCGGCAGGGATTTGTTCAGGGATTTGTTTGTACGAATAGGTGGTTATTCCGAGTTGTTCATGTAGTAGTATGCCTTTTGTCTTTAATATTTCTCGTGTGTTATTTTGCAATTTGCGGTTTCCGCGTTTTCATCGGTAGAAAGCAACCTTTGTTCATTGCCTTGCTGCTCATTCCCGTGATTCTTTTCTCTATTATCTTGTTAATCTATGATCCGGCGTTGTCTTCTATGATGAAGGGAAATTACCTAATTGCGTTTGCCGTTATGTTTGTGTTTGTTATAGGTGTAATTCTTGCACTGTTTTTTACGTATGACAAAGATTTGCCAATGCGCAAAAATGAATGAAATGCTATATTCTTCGCGCAAAAAATTTTCATCTATAACCTAAAGGCTTAATATGTCTCGTTTGCGCGTTTTGGTGTTGATGGGCGGTTATTCTACTGAGCACGATGTTTCTGTTGTAAGTGGTACGGGTGTTGTCCGTGCGATGGATGCTACTAAATACAATATTCATCCGGTTCTTATTCAAAAAGATGGAACTTGGATCTGGTCTTCCCGCGAGCTTAGCCCGTACCAGAAGAATAACTTTGCGGAAAATTATTTTTATTCCCTCGAAGGGGGGAGCGCCCGCAAGGAAAAGAATCCGGCGCTTTCGGATCTCCCGGATGCGGATATTGCTTTTCTTGCTCTTCATGGAAAGTGGGGCGAAGATGGGCATGTCCAAGCCCTTCTTGAAAACTGGAATATCCCTTACACGGGCTGTGGTCTTTTGGCGAGCGCACTTGCGATGGATAAAATTTATGCCAAGGCTGCCTACGTGGCAAATGGCATCCCGACGCCTCCGCATAAGGTTATTTACCGAGAGACCTTTTCCGGCGACCTGCTCGTAAAGACTGCGGATTTACTCGGATTTCCGCTTGTTATCAAGGATCCTGTGGGAGGCTCGAGCATAGGAATGGGCATTGCCAAGGATTTGGATGAAGCGGCAAAAATTGTAGAAGAGCTGTTTAAGAATAGCTCGCGCCTTTTGTGCGAAAAATTTATCAAGGGCGAAGAAGCGAGCTGCGGCTACATTGAAGGCCTTCCTGCGCTTCCTCCTACGGAAATGCGCATGACGACCCGCGAATATTTTGATTATGAAGCGAAGTATAACGGAGAATGCCGCGAAGTGACCCCTGCGGAATTCAAACCGGAACTGATGAAGAGAATCCAGGAGCTTGCCAAGGCTGCTCATTTGGCAATTGGCGGTGCAGGCTATAGCCGCACGGATGTCCGCATTGACAAGGATGGAAAACTCTGGGCTCTTGAAACAAATACTCTCCCGGGTATGACACCGAGTTCCATTCTCCCTGCAGAAGCTGCGTGTATCGGCGTGAGTTATACCCAGCTTATCGATGTGATCATTGAAACGAGTCTCAAAATCAAGCGTTGATATTATGCCTAAAAATCTAGATCTCGTCCTCGATACGTCTCGAATGGGAATTTCCCTTGGAATTTATTCCGCAGGGGTTCCTCTGTATGAATTCTATGAACCGAAGACTCGGGGCGAAAATCTGGGGCACGCTTTAGATGTGGCTTTGGAAAAGGCCAAAGTGACTCTAGATGATATTACCCGCGTGTTGGTAACGCTCGGACCCGGTTCTTTTACGGGGCTCCGGACGGGTATCGCTTTTTGCGAAGGGCTCTGCTTTTCGGGTAGGCGGCACTTGTATGGAATTTCGACGCTCAAGGCCCTGACATCGCTTTCGTCGGATGCCTCTTCTGCGGTTGTTTTGCCTGCGCGTACGGGATTCTGGTATGTGGGACTTCCGTCGGGAGAGCATTTCCTTCTGATTGAAGATGCTCTCGCTAAGTTTGATGCGGAAAATGTCAGATCATTTGTTGTGGATCCTTCGATTGCGGAAGAGGCTAACTTCAAGACTTTTGTTGATAAAGTAAAAGGCTCTGTTGCCTTGGCTTCGGGCGAAAACATCCATTTGTTCTGCAAATTTTTTGACGAGCTAACTCCGAATATCATCCAAAAAGCGAATTACATCCAACCCTCTTATTACGAACGGATTAAAAAGTGAATTCAGATGTAACTATCCGCCGGATGATCCTTGCGGATGTAGAGTCTGTGTTTCAAATTCAAGAATCCTTGGGGTTCGAACATTGGCCCCTTTCGGAATTTGAAGAGGAACTTTTGCGGCCCTACATTTTTGCTTTTTCTCTTGAAGTTGTTGAAAACGGAGAAAAAAAAATTGCGGGGTATGCCGTATTTTCTCTAGCGGCTGATGAGGTGGAGCTTTTAGCGATTGCTGTTGTTAGAACGTGGCAGCATCGGGGAATGGCACAGAAACTTTTTGATTTTGGAATCACGGTTCTTTTGAGGGTCGGGGCAAAAAAGGTATTCCTCGAAGTCCGTAGGGGTAATACTCCTGCGATTTCTTTATATCAAAAGCTAGGTTTTTTGCAAATTGGAGTGCGAAAAAAGTATTATGATGACAAAGAAGACGCCTTGTTGATGTCGCTCTCCCTTGGAACGGGTGCTTAAAAAATTAGATTTGATTTATGAGCCGAATTTTAAAACCGATTTCTGAAATACGCGCCGAGAAGCATAAAGTCTTTATTGTGACTAGGGTGCGGCTCTTTTGTCTGGTGATATTGTTGCTCGCCATTTTTTATGTATTGGTTTCGTATAGCGGACATTGGCTCGTCAAAGATGATACTTTTGACCACGTAAAGTGGGTCGTTATCCTTGATGGACAGAGCGCGGATTTAGAGCGCTCCGATTTTGCCGCGGACCTTGTGACGAAAGGCAAGGCTGATTCCGTTCTCATCTTGGGCCGCCGCGTGTTCCGCGATAGGAGCAATGCGGATTTTTATGCAGAAGATTTTGTCCGTTCCGGCGATATCGATGCGGGACGCGTCTTTATTTTTAGGCATGATGACCCTTCGACTCTGGAAGAAGCTGTATCCATCATCCCGTGGCTTAAACTGCATGTACCAAACGATACGGTACTTCTTTTGACGACGGCAGCAGCGACGCGGCGCGCTTCTTTTCTGTTTAATAAACTTTCTGGCGGCCATCCCGTTTTTATTACTGCAGATATGCATGATTGGCGCTACAATGCGGACAATTGGATATTTGAGCGGGAATCCCGCAAGAACTGGCTCCGCGAATGGGCGGCTCTCGCCAATTCCAAGTGGGATTTGTGGGGTGTAGATACTTTGCCGTTGGATATTAAGCGAATGGTTTCCGCTATTCCTTGGAAAGACCGCGGCAAGGCTCCGAAGATTGTCGAAATCAAAGCGGAAAAGCTTATGTCTATCAAAGATGCCATCGCTACCCAGGATTCTTTAGCCAAGGAAACTGACAAATGAAAAATATTTTTGTCCTGATCCTTCTGCTTATTTTAACCTCGTGTTACGAACCTTCGCAATACGAATCTTCGGCGGCGTCAAAGAATAACACTGCGTCATCGGATTTTGGGGTTATATATGAAGTGAACGGCGGAAAGCAAATTTGCAATCCTTCTGTTTCTTTGGATACGGTAAATTTTCCGGCGTCGATGCTCTGGCTTAATTTTTCGGGAACGCTGAACGTGACTTCTGCTCCCAAGGGCTACTCTACGAGTGGTGCTGGTGAACATGATCGCTTGACTGTTTCCGACACAGCGGGAAAAGTCCTTTGGTATGTGATGAAGGATTCAGTTCCGGGTGTGGAGTGTGAATTCCAGGATCCTGAATGGAGTACGAGCGCGGATTATATTGTGGCCCTTGGCGGTTTTAAGGCTAAAGGTTCCCCTTCTTGCGATGATGACAAGGATTATGGAATTGTCGCTATCCGCCCGTCGGACAAAGCTTCGTTCTTTCTCATTGATTCGGGGATGGAAGAAATTGCCAATCCGCATCTGTGGGTGGGTGGTCTCCAAGCTTCTGTGGATTCTACGGACTCCCTTCAGCTTTTCTTTGGCACGGATCAGGTGAAGCTCGTGTATGTAACGGCTGCGGGGAAGATCGCGTTTATTGACTATGCTACTTCTGCAAAGGCGAATACTTTAGTGCTCCCAGATTCTACAAAAGGAAATTTGCTCGATAGTCCGCTGATATCTCCAGACGGCAATTGGGTTGTCTATGATGTGCTTGACGGTTCCTATTCTTGGAAGTCTTACATCCAGGAACTGTCTACGACTGCGGAACCGGTAGAAATTTCAAAGACTTCCGATATGATTTCGAATCCTGTATTCCCTCATTGGTGGGAGTTTGGAAACCGCTTATTCGTTGTTTGGGCGGAATTTGCGTCTGGTTTATCTTATCTGAACAAGAGCGATTTAACCAATAGCAGTACTTGGGATTATTCCGTGGGCCGCACGGCGATGCGCGAAGTGGAACTTACGGCAGGGGCTCCAAAGGATGTTGCGGTTGAATGGGTTAGCGATGTACGAGAACTCGCACCGATTCCTTTTATTGGTGGACGTTCTCCGGACGGGCATTTCCTCGCCACAGGTACTAATAATGGTTATTTGCTGAACCTGCCTTGAGGAACATACAAATGAATAGAAAAATCACTTGTGCATTTGTGGCTCTTCTGGGCTTTTCGATTGCAATGATTGTCCCAGAAACGCCTCTAACTCCGTGGGAATCCATCGGCGGCTGCGGGGCCGGCGGGTCGGGCGGAGGCTCTTCTGACGGAATCAAGTGGGTGGGACAAGGCGTGAATGGCGGC
>JALNVO010000058.1 GCA_023231365.1 Fibrobacteraceae bacterium
CCCTCAACATTAGAAATTAATGAAGGCGGGCGTCACTTGAAAATGGCTGTGTAGGATGATCCTTCAAGCGGACTGAGAACCCGGATCTTTTCTTGGATGCCGTCGCTCCAGCCGGTAAATGTGCAGCCGGAAGTTTCCGTTGCGGAAATCGTTACGGGTAGGTCTTTGAAGAATGATACCGTTGCGGGCAGATTGTCAAGATCAAGCCCGTTTATGCCGATAGTTCCGCAACCGCTTGCCGAAAGCGTTACGTTTTGAACTTCGCCAAGAGAGAAGAATGTTTGCATCTCCGAGAGAATTTCCGCAGGCCTTGTTTTTGCAAAATCTTTGATTTGTGCAAGGGATGATTCCATATAGGTCGCGTTGAGCGGCCATTTCTCTTGGTCTCTTGCCAATTCACTTTCAATGGGACTCATTAGTTCATTTATTTTGTTTGTTACCTGTGTTGTGCTGAATTTTGTGGCGATCAGCGCAGAGAATCGATTGATAAATTTTGCTTTGAATGTTTCATTTTTAATGAGCCGCCTAAAAAGGATGGTATATTCTGCTCCATTCGGCCAAGCGGACGCTGTAGAATCTGTGATGAATGTGAACATATCAATGTTTTCATCGGAAGATTGTCCGTTGGCAAAGCCGAAATCTAGATCGTATAAGAACCATTTCCATTCCGTCAGCGGTGATTCGGAACGCCATTTTTTGGAATTATTGGCCGGCCAATCCCGGTTTTCGACATATATTTCCGTTTGCATATAGTTGATATAATTGTCTATGTCCATTTGAGACGCGACATAAGCATAATTGGCACTATCCGTTACGCCATTTTCATTGACGAAGTTTTCAAGGGCGACGAAATCGGCAGAAGACCCTGCGCTCGCGGAATTATCGGCTTTTAAGAGGTCGATGGATTCGGAATCATAGCCATAATTGGTCCAAAAATAATTTTCATTGGAGCGTTCACGCATATCGTGAATACCAAAGTATTCTCCATTATAAAATGCGATAACGAACCGGCCTTTCTGATAATCAACGCCGAGCCCTTTGCTGATAGACGATCCCAGCCTATCGCGAATATAATCCGTATAGAAGTTTCCGCCGTTATTCCGCAATACAAAATCCTTGAATTCTTTAAGCTTCGGGAACTCTGGAAAAAGAACGTATTCCAGTTTTGTTTTCCCGTATCTTTCGCGGAATTTGAATGCGACAGATTTTTTTGGATTGGCGCGGCTATAATTGCCGAAAATTTCAAAACCAGCATCTTCTTCAAATGCAGGAGCGTTTGCTCCGGTTTCGATAAGTGCGATATTTGCAGGAATTGTTATGTCTTTCCAGTAGTTTGCCCCAAAATGAGGTTCAGCAGTTTGGGCATTGGGACCTTCTTCGTAAATGCCGGAATCGGGGTCAAATAGCTGGTTCGGATCTGCAGTGATGAATATGGAAGGAATGCTCGGGGCCGTTTCAAAAATATAGGTGCGGGTAATGATGTCGCTCGGGAGAGCTCCGTCCTTAAAAGTAGCGCAGCGGAAAACAGTCGTCGAGGATACATTTACAACGCCGCTATAGATGGGGCTTGTTTTTGTAGGGGATTTTCCGCCGAGTTCACAATGCACGGACTCTCCTTCATTGCTTGTAAAAGAAACGTCAAATGCTGTGGAATAAAAACCCGAAGAGGGTAAACTAAATTTGTTTTTTTCAATTTCATTATAAACTAAACCACTTGTAGAACCTGCGGGACTTGGGTCTGCAAAGCCCCAGGAAGTTCCGTTGCTCGTATAGGATTTCCCGCTTTGCACTTCGGGGTATGCTACGGAATCGCGGATGTTCCCTGAGCTGTCGCAGAGGAAAAGGCTCCCTCCTTTTTTTGAAAGTTGAAAGCTCGCATGAGGGTAATGTCCTTGATTGCGGGCTATAATCGACGTAAATGTGAATTGAATAAGGTCGTAGGAGTTTTCACCTGGATCAAAGCGGATTCCGTAAATATTGGCAAGATCCGGCAAAGTTTTCCCTGTTGGGAGGGTAATCTCATAAGTGGAGCTTACTTCACCCGTTCCCTTAATGCTTGTGGACCAACCTTTCCAATCGTCAATATCGGGTTGGGCAAGCTTTATTTCCAACTCTTCTCCTTTTGTCAGATAGCCTGTGAGAAGAAGCTGATTGGCTTTACTTAAATCTTTTGAATCGCTTTTGTTGCTCGAGCCTGTACCGAGAAATATGCAGGCGTCACTCCAGCCGAGGTCGCCTATTTCGCCCAGTTGCATTTGTCCAGAAAATGCCCGCGCTCCCGATTCCTGCGTGCCGATGAATTCTGTAAATGCAAAGGGTTCTGCGATGCTTGTGCCAGGTGGCGTACTTTGTGCATCCGTCCAAGACCAAGAACCGGTTCCGATCAGATCAGTAGAATCCGAAGGTGATGAAAAATCGGGTTGGTCGGTTTTTGAAAGGAAAACAATGAGGTAGCTTTTTGCGGGGATAACGGCATTTCCGAATACCCATTTCCGGGGTTCGTCCTTTGAATTGGAAAGGGAAAATCCTTGTAAATAGATGGCTGTATCTGCCGGGTTGTACAATTCTACCCAGCCAGGGTCTTCGCCTGTTTCGTCCTTAAAATCGATATTGATTGGATTTATTTCTGAAAATACCGCAGGTGCGTTGCCAATGTATGCTATACCTGACGAAGAGGAGGAATCAGGGGAAACGGAATCCTTGCTGTTTTCGCTACAAGAACAGATTCCTAAATAAAGTACACAGAGCCCGACGGCTAATCCGAGCTTCACCTTAACCATATTTTGTAAAATATCCTTATTTTCCGAATAAAAAAAGGAATTAATGCTTACAATGCGTTAAATCGCTAAAAAATGTCAATGTTGAGCTTGATTCCATTTTTTTTGATTTCTTTGATCAAGTTGCCGATATTTATTTGCAGCTTATCAATTCTCGCAAGGAGTTCACTGTTTTCTTGGATAACGGCTCCTGCAGAACCTTTGTCGGAATTGAGC
This sequence comes from Fibrobacteraceae bacterium, assembly GCA_023231365.1. Lineage (GTDB taxonomy): Bacteria > Fibrobacterota > Fibrobacteria > Fibrobacterales > Fibrobacteraceae > Hallerella. The sequence goes on from JALNVO010000058.1 coordinate 2,994, forward strand.
GTTTGTGAGGTCTCTTGGATTTTCTTTTGGAGCGAGTCCGCTGATTCTTTTAGATGTCTCAATTGTGAATTTAGGGAATCCAAATCTTGTTTTGCGCTGTCAAGTCCATTTTCTGTTTTTCCGAGCAAGTCTCTTGCTTTGCTCGTAACAGATGAAAACGCAGAAAATAATTCAGATGTTTCTTTCTTCCATTCATGTGTGTCGGATTCAGTGTTAGAGATGAGCCGTTTTCCTCTCTTTTTTATGCGCTCTATTTTTTTTCCATTTTCACCGGCAAGAAGAGAATCTGAAATGGCATTTGCATCATTGGTCATTTGCGTGAGCATTTGGATGCTTGTTTGAAGATCTTTTGGAGCTCTGGACAATCCTTTGTCGTAGGAGCCTTTGATGGTATCTTTTGGAGTAAAAATTTTTTCTGAAGTTCCAAGTTCAATGTAAATTTCTCGGTTGCCGAGGAATCCTGCGGAAATGAATTTAATCTTTGAATCTACCGGAATTTTTATTTTGGATATAATTTCGAAGTGAACATATATGAGGGAATCTGTTTTGTCCATCTTGAGAATTCGCCCACGGTGAAGCCCGTTAATTTGTACGTTGCTTCCGTTGGAAATAGGACCAACTTGTTCAAATGCGGCAATGTATGTCGTTCGCGCATTATAGGGGCTTAGGGGGTGGTTGAAATACCAGAGAAGTAAGACGATCGTGATAAGAATAAGTACCGCACAGGCCATGCGTTTATTCCCATGGGAGGAAACGGTATTACTCATAAGCTTCTCCGCTCAGCGGGTCTTCTTCAAAGGCGTCTTCTTGTTTTTTCCCTGTCGCTTTGTTTTCAATTGCTTTTAATAGAGCGTTGTTGAATTCGTTTGCCGTATCGATGCCATTCATCTTCATCAGCGTGTTCATAGCGATGACTTCAGAAATAACGGTCAAGCTTTTTCCTGGCGATACAGGAATAAGAACTTTTGGAATATTCACTCCCATTATTCTTTCTATTGAAGAGGCGAGTCCTGTCCGGTCGTAAGTTACGTTTTGTTTCCACGGTTCAAGTTCTACGAGGACTTCGATCTTTTTTGTCTTGCGCACTGCGTGGATGCCAAACATGGAGCGGACATCGATAATTCCGACTCCGCGAATTTCCATATGATGCTTTATGAGGGAATTGGAACGTCCGATGATGGAATTCCCAATGCGGGAAATTCTTACTACATCGTCTGCGACGAGACGGTGTCCGCGTTCTACGAGGTCGAGAACGCATTCAGACTTCCCTACGTTGCTATCGCCTAAATAGAGCATACCCACGCCATAGACGTCTACTAGGCTTGCATGAACGTTGGAATAAGGAGCAAAATATTCTTCAAGGATTAATTGTGTCGCTTTGGCAAAATCTACGGTAGAAAGTTCTGTAGTGACAAGTGCAATGTTTTGGGCTTTGCACATTTCTAGCAATTCTTTGTGGGGCTTTAAGTTGTGCGTAAGAACCCACATCGGCGATTTAAACTCGGAAAGTTTTAAAAAAATATATTGCCGGGCATCTGCCCCCACGGATTCGAGGTAGCTCCATTCGGTACTTCCTACCATCTGTATTTGGTGCGCGCTGTAAACTGCCGTGTAGCCTGACATTGCAAGGCCAGGACGGTGAATTCCGCTTTCTGTGATAAATGAAGATAACGATGTTTCGGGCGTATGAAGCGAGAGCTTCAACGGTTTCTGGTAATGCTTCCAAAAATCAAGCACCGGGCATTGCTCCCGGTGCTTGATTTCAAGATTGTCGAAGCAGTTGTATGCCACTCGTTATTCTCTTATTCCGGTTGTTTTGCAGCAACATCGGAGATAGGTTGTGCTTGGTGTTCTTTTTGCTTTTCATTATTTCTCTTGAGCTGGATCTTAGCACGATCAAGGGCAACGTCAATTGCCTTGCCCATGTTTTCTTCGTCAGCGGAAGCGACGACGACAGTGCCTTTGATAGTTAAAGAAATTTCACAATGACGTTTGAGTTCTACATCGTGATCAAGAATGATTGAAGCGCTGGTGATATTCGGATAAAATTTTCCAAGCTTGTCTATCTCCTCTTGAAGTCGTTCTTGTAAACTAGTAGAGGCGTTAAAATGACGAGCAGAAATCTTGATTTCCATATCGAACCTTTGGGTTTAGTGTTTAACTTTTGGCGAGCTAGGCTCACCTCATCAAAAAGTATATACATCTTTATTTTTGAAAAAAGAAACGCTTTTTTGAAAAAAATAAAATTTTCCTCTTCCAAAACGGAATATAGGATTATTTAACGGATTTTCGGAGCCTCGCCGGAAGAATTTTGAGTTCTTCCCGGTATTTGGCTGTAGTCCTCCGGGCAACGGAAATGCCTTGCTTGGCGAGAGTTTCTGTAATAGCTTGATCGGAAAGCGGGGCCGCCGAATTTTCATTTTCAACAAGCTCTTTTATAGCATCGAGAATCTTGGCAGAACTCATAGAAGAACCGTCTTTCTGGGTGACGCCTGAAGTGAAGAATTGTTTAAGCTCATAAACGCCGAATGGTGTTTCAACATACTTGCCGTTTGTAGCGCGGTTGACCGTACTTGGGTCTCGATTTACAGTATTGGCGATATCTTGGAGAACCATTGGCTTCAGATTTTCCGGGCCTTTAGCAAAAAAATCGTGTTGCTTTTCGACAATGGCTTTCATTACTAGATACATCGTACTGTGGCGGTTATCGATGCTTTTGATGAACATATTCGCCGAATTCAATTTGTTCCTCACGAAGTCTTTGTCGGCTTTGGATGCAGAGGAGCTTTTTAAGAGTTGCCGATATGTTTCGTTTATATGCAAATGCGGCATACTCCCGCGCTTCATAACCACATCGAACTCTCCGGGGCGAACCTCGACGACTTCCATATCAGGGACGATTGTCTGCGAAGGTGTATTGTCTATCTGGGCTCCAGGATGCGGAGTGAGCCGCGAAAGCTCATGTACGGCTTTCTGGACTTCTTCTGTAGTTACGTTCAGCGCTTTCGCTATGGCGGCATATCGGAGCTCTTTGAGAGCATCGTATTGTTGTTCTAGGATTTGGATGGAAAGCAGCGGAAAGTCTGGAATGTGATAGGCTTGGATAAGCAGGCATTCGCGGAGGTCGCGGGCGCCGATTCCAGGTGGCGTGAACGATTGAAGCACATGGAAGGCTTCTTGCACAGGGAGAGCCGCTTCTTCAAGCTGCTTCTTTTTTTGAAGAACTTCTTCAGCTTCAAGGATGTCTGGATTTTTTTCCGACATTTTCTGTGGATCGATCTCGGAAAGCTCCGTCCCCGCAGAAGCGAGGAATCCGTCTTCGTTTATACAGCCGATGAGGTATTCTACTATGGCGACAATGCGCGCTGGGCGTTTCCATTCGCGGAGCTGATTCTTCAAAAAATCTTGAAGGCTCATCGATCCTGTGGGCTCGTGGCGCAAGTCGTCATCATCAGGATCCGGGCTATTCAAGTCCTTGAGGGGTGCTTCGGTGTTCTGAAAACCATCGGACATATATCTGTCCCAATCGATGTTGCTTTCTTCGCCGGTTTCCATCAATTCGTGACTTGTATCATCACCCTCTTTGCGTGTGTGTTCTTCTGTCGGCGAGTCTATGGATTGTAAGCGTTCGTCAGAGTTGTCGTCTTGTTCCAATAGCGGATTTGTTTCTAATTCCTGCTTGACTGCGGTTTCCAAATCGAGGGTGTTCATTTGGAGAATCGCAATAGATTGGAGCATCTGGGGAGAAAGATTCTGCTCCATTTTCATTTTTTGGCCGAGTTGCATTCCTAAATTCATGTTTTTCTCCTAATCCAGGCGGAATGATTCGCCTAAGTAAATGCGTTTTGCTTCTTCATTGCTTGCGAGGTAATCCGAAGAACCTTCCGTAAGCACTTCGCTCTTGTACATAATATAAGCTCGATCGGTAATGGAAAGCGTTTCTCGCACATTATGGTCTGTGATGAGGATTCCCATTCCTTTTTTTTGCAAATCGGAAATGATCGATTGAATGTCGTTCACGGCAATAGGGTCGATGCCCGCAAAAGGTTCGTCAAGCAACAGAAAGTCGGGGCTTGCGGCGAGTGCGCGGGCAATTTCAAGACGGCGGCGTTCTCCTCCAGAACAGCTCATGGAGCGAGTTTTGCGAATATTCGTTATTTTAAATTCTTCCAAAAGTTCTTCTAGCCGTTGTTTGCGGTCTGCGCGTTTTAAACCCTGAGTTTCGAGAATTGCCATTATGTTGTCTTGAACGCTCATTTTGCGGAAAATGGAAGGTTCTTGCGGGAGGTATCCTACGCCAAGTCTTGCCCGTCTGTACATAGGTTTTTCGGTCATCTCAACGTCATCTAGAAAAATGTGCCCGGAATCGGGCCTGAGCATACCCACGATCATATAAAACGTCGTAGTTTTGCCTGCGCCGTTCGGCCCTAAAAGTCCAACGATTTCGCCTTGTGAAACGCTGATGGATACATTGCTTACTACTTTGCGGCCACTGTATATTTTGGAAACTTTGTCCGTGCGGATTGTGCGGATAGGACTTTTCATTTCTTTTTTTCCTCCACCGGAGTTGTCTTTTTTTTTGCCATTTTTCTTCCGGCAGAATCTTGTGCGGAAGTCGGTAGGATATTCTCTTTCGTAAGGTCGAAATATCGGCCGCTGGCAAGGGTTTTTGTTCCGAGCATTTTTAAGTGCTTTACTTTCCCTTCGTCAAAGGCGATGCGGATTGTATCGCCCGCGGCTTCATTCCGCCCGTCTATTTGTCGATTTTTATCTTGCACATGGAAGTAAGTGCTTTGCGCGTCGCCCGAAATAAGTGCTGATTGAAGCTTACCGGCATTAAATGCCAAATCTAAACGTCCGCCGTCCATTTTGTTTTTATAATCGGCAAAATCTGATTCGTAAAAAGTGCCGTGAGCATTTAAATTCACATAGAGTCTTGAAATTTTTTCATTAGAAAACTCAGCATAAAGCGTATCGCCATTTGCTTCTGTAAATTGGTCCGGCTTCCCCATTTTTCCTTTTTCGTGTTGTTTCCCCTTGGCGTTGCGGATGACGAGCGCTGTTTTTAGAGTGCGTTTGTCTGCATCTATGGTGAGATAGATCGAGTCGCCTGTGAGTTCATAACCTTCCATTGTGCACTTTGGGTGACCTTTAAGCGCGATCCAATTATTTTTTTTGTCGAGGTATCCTGTGTCGCAAGTCACTATCATATCTGCTTGATTGATGACGACGTTTCTAAATGCTTGGGCAAATTCGTTATTTTCATCGAATGTGATGTATTCGGCTTTTACGGAAACGGTGTCAATCTTTCCGTCTTTTTGTTTTTGGTATTGATGAAGTAGCGGCTTGGAAGGAAGTGTAAGAAATTTATTCTTTTTGTCATAGATGAGGCGTTCGCCAAAAAAAGCGTATGTATGCGCGGAGTCCTTAGCTTCCACGTTCCCGATGGCTATGGCGATTTCCGTTTTGCGTTGATAGCTACCGGACTTTGCTTTTATGTAACCATCAGGGTGCGTAAAAAGAAAATTGCCGTCGCAATCCACGCGGTCCAGGTTTTTATTCCAGGTTGCGTGTTCTGTGCTGAATGCAATGGAATCATGTGTAAAATGCACTTTGCCGTTGAGAAGCAGGAAACCGATCTTGCGAGATACAGATAAACTATCTGCATGTCGCATAATAAGTGGAGACGTCTGAGCAGACAAATCGGTTGCGAGGCAAACAAGAAATGCGAAAAACGCGAATTTTTTCACGGAGCCTCTCCCGGCTTTCCTTGTGTTCTAGGGCCTTTTTTTTGTGTTGTAGGCTCGGGAGGGCGGCGCTTTGCCTGTGGTCGGTTGTTTGGCGTTGCTTGTTTGTAGACAGGAACTGCGGAAGAACTGCTTGGTGTAATGCTGCTTGAAGAATTTTGTTCGCTATTCAACTCAGTCTGTTTTTTATCTTCTTCTTTCAGGCGATTTGCCGCATCTTGGAAAATGCCTGTCACGTTGGATTTGATGTGCCAGTTATCCATTTTCGCATCGCTTTCAAAACCTTGGCCTTGGAGTACATCGCCTGTTTCGCTCACGACGCGTACATAGCTTTCCGTTTTCACCAAATTATCCCGCTTATGCCACAAAAGGGAGTCCGCCCGGACGGACGCCCCTCTAGGAGTGAGCGCATACACGTGTCCGTAGGCGTAGACATAATCCATCTTCATATCGAGCGTGCCGGAATCTGCGCGCAAAAAAGCGGAGCGGATGCCAAGAGAATCATAGATGTCTACAAGAATAGGCCGTGCAAAAATTTTCTCTGTGCCTGCCCATCGTTCAAGATAGGCGGTCTTGAGTTTCCAAGAGAGTTTTTCCTTTTCATAAAAATCAAGAAGCGTCGTATCTGTAAAGAGCATCATTGGGCGCTCTATGGTTTCTTCTGGAGGAGGAGGTTCTTCTTCCACATCTTTACAAGAAATAAGCAGAGAAACGGCAATAACAGAAACGGAGGCAATGACCGTTCCTAAGGTTGCTTTTAAAAAGTAAAGCAAAAACTGTGCCACGTTTCTAAAAATACAATAAAAAGGCAAACTAATGCGGATATCTTGGCGAAAAGAAACGAAAAGGCTTTCTCTCCCGGACTTGGCGCGAACGGAAAATAAACAAAGCTGTCAAGGGCTGAATTGGGTGACGATTGTTATTGGAAATGATAGGAAAATAGAACGAGATGTCACCCCCTCGGAATTCAAAATCGAATTAGACATAGTGTTTACGAGCGTTCCAAAGGAATTGACAGATTTATTTTGGATACTAGCGAAGTATTATAAAAAGTTTAATATGTGCACAGTTAGTTTAAGAATGGGCCTTGAATTAAAGAAATTGAGGGGGAAAACTTGCGAAGAGTTGAGCATGATCTAGTTGTGTGGATCAATGAAGAGAATTTTGTTTGACGAGGTTTGGAAGATGTTGAAAGGCTTTGGAAAAGGCTTCTTGCCGAGGGCGTTGTGGAAATTAAACAGAACATTCTAGGAGTGCGTAGGTTTCGCCATTTGGATCATTTAAACGGATCCAACTTTTGTTTTCGATTTCGGCTTTTTCGATAATAATGGTATCGTGAAGGAACGCGCTCTTTTTGAATTCTACGCGCAGTCGGCTGATTTTGCTATCATCCACGAATTCCATTGCTTTTTCGATGTATTTGTTGTTGTTCATGTGACCGAACAGATCTATGTCGCTCTTTTTGGTTTGGAACATCTCTTCTTTAGCGAATGCGAGTACTTCGGGAATGGTTATTTTATAGTCGGTGTAATCCATTTCTTTTTTTTCGTCAATTTTTATGGAACTGAGAATTTCTTCCGGGCATTTCAGCATTTGGTGTGTTTTGAGGTCTACAAATGCGCCGAGGCACCAAGTCTTGACGATGGCATTACCTTGTGCATCATAGATGAATGTGTTGCGGTAGCCGAATGCTCGCCGAGTGCCATACAGTCCCGTGCTCACAACGATGTTTTCACCATAACTGGGGCGTTTTACAATGTCCATTTGGCGATAGAATAGCAGAAGCCCGACGTTGTTATCTTCAAAGTACGCTTTGAGAGTGGGTTCGGAATCCAGCCAGAAGAGAGAACAGTCTTGCAAGGTGTCCATAATTCCGGTAACTTTGATTATTTTATTTGTATCGACGCGGCTGGGGAGTACTCTCGTATTCATGGAAAACATAATGGTATCTCGCTTTTTTTGTCGCACTTAAAAATAGCTTTTGAACTTTGCTTTTGATACATTGCTGTTCAGATTAAATGGATAAACGGAGATTTTTGAGATATGAATGATGTGATATGAGCAATGCTTGCCCGGCGTTCTGTGCGCAAGTATAAACCCGATATGGTTCCTTTTGAATTGATTGAACAGGTCGTGAAAGCGGGAATGTAATGATTAAAGGTCTAGCATATACAAAGTATGTTCACACGAATCATATCGGGATATAAATTGCGCCTTTGAATAAACTTGATATTTTATTATAATTCTTTATTATGCGTAATGATACAGATAAAATTTTCAAATGCAAGGAATCCAGGGTTATGCGGGCGCTTCGCATCCGGGAATCTGAGAATAGTGCAAAACTTCACCCGCGCGTGGTGAAGTCAAAAAAAGAATATTCAAGAAAAAAGGACCAGTCGAAAGACTGGTCTTTTGATTTATTTTATAAATCCGTCCTGTTTCAAAACTTCAATGGTTTTGTTGAGAAGGTTTTTAAACCCGCTGATGAAGAACCCATCATTGGCATTGCGTTATCGAAATCGATGTCGCTTTTCCAAACAGGCTTTTTTGTTTCCACAGAAATGAGATAGAGCTCCGCTCCAATTTTATACAGCGCGGCATTCAGGAAGGTAACTTTTTCCAAATTCTGATAAAGAATGTATTTCGTATGATTGCTTTCTGCATAATCCATCGCCGGATTATCGCTTAATGCTACGGAATCTTTTGAGATGGAGTACGCTTCTGCCAAGACGCCTTCTTTTGACAAGCTGCTTGAGAGGGCTTTGTTTACTTTTTTAGCAAAAGCGGCAATGCCTTTATTTGCACTTGTAATGACAATGACTCGTTCGCCTTTGATGTTGGTGGCGACATCAAAGTTTGACATTGCTTTAGTCGTTGTGCAGCTCATTAGGGCGAGGCTTGTGAAAAGTAATGCAATGAGGCGTATCATTTTTGCTCCTGAATGATTTTGTTTGTTCTAAAATCCTTGAAGACAGCATCGATAAATTGATTTTTGTAATCCAGATTTGTGGATTCAGATACGATCAGTTTCCAAACGACTTTTTGTGTTTGGCAGTCGTACATAGTCGATGTGTATTCAACGCTGGAAACCCAGGTATTGTTTTGTATGCTATAGCGCTCCTGTATCTGTGTGGAAGCGGATACAACGGTATTTATAAAGTAACCATCAGGGCAGATCGAGAAAATGCTGTCCTTGGTGACTGGAACCAATTCTAGGTATTTGTTGTAATAAGTTTGTGTCGTCAGGTTCTCTTTGCCGGCTTCTGCTATCCAGAGGCTGTCCAATCCTTTGGTGAGCATATCGAGATTTTTTTCTTCGTTAAATACAGCGAATACCTTTTTCCCGTCGATGCGTAAATCTGGGAGGGAATTCCTTCTTACATTGGGAGTAAGGGCGCAGCTTGTGAGAATAAAGAAAAATAAAAGTATTGCGGGTACCTCTAAAAATTCATTTTTATGACGAGAATCCGGTTCCCTCTAGGGAACGTCAGGGTTCGAAGAGCCGGACTCTAGGCCGGCCCCGCAGGGGTGAGGAAGGAACAACGTGACACCGCAACAATTGTCAACAACACTTCGCACTGGTGGACTAAAGTCCCTGTTGCCGAGCCTCAGGCAATGGCAAAGCAAGCTTTGCCGCAGTTTCGGCTTTTGCAACAGTCGTCTTTCAAAGTGGCGAAGAGCGCTCAAGCCGAGCATCATGATCGCGAACTCGTTCGCGATCATGACCTGAGGTACCGAAGCGGATGCCGAAGGCATCAATACAGAGAGTATTAACGCTTCGCGTTATCGCCTGCATTTCGGTCATACTCAAGCAAGCTTGAGTGCGACTCTCAATTTGGGCGATTTTGACGCTTCGCGTCACCCCTGCGGTTCGGTCATACAACC
>JALNVO010000059.1 GCA_023231365.1 Fibrobacteraceae bacterium
GCTAGTTTGATAAAAAACTTGGCAAGGGATTCCTGTGAGAGAAACCGCTTGAAAAAAAACGAAAATGTATCTGCAAAATAGGGTGACGGTTTCAATTTGGACTCCAAAATCTTCTTCTTAAAATATAAATTTTTCGCCAAATGACAAAAATGAAATTTTATGCGATAAAGACCCCAACGAGTAGTAAAATTGTCACTTCTTGGCCGGAATGTGAAAAATTAACGCATGGGGTAAAGGGAGTCCTTTTCAAATCCTTTACTTCTAGGGATGAAGCACAGGCTTGGATTTCAGGAATGACCGTAAAACATCCGGAAGGTCTCCGGGTTTATGTGGACGGCTCTTTTTCTCCTGGTTTTGATCGCGCCGGCTGGGCTTTTGTTGTTGTGGAGAATGATACTGAAATTGGCTCGGAACGCGGCGTCACTCCGCTCCCTGCAGAAAGCCGCAACATTGACGGAGAACTAATGGCGAGCATTCATGCGCTAGCATGGCTGAAGAAAAGCGGAAAGAATGGGGTAATCTGCCATGATTATGAGGGCATTGCCCGTTGGGCAAAAGGTGAATGGAAGGCAAAAAGTCCGGTCGCCATGCGTTATATGGAAGATGTCCGCAACTTTCCCGATGCGAGATTTGAAAAAGTGGAAGCGCATACGGGAAATAAGTGGAATGAAATTGTTGATTTGCGGGCAAAGAAAGCGATAGAAGAGGCGAAGGCGAAAGGAAATCGTGTTGCCGCAATAGAGACTACGTGAACTCTTTATTTGAGGCGCAGAAACAGATTGCGGTCTTAAATCAATTTTTATTGGCACCACTAGTAAAGGCGTCCGCTTTTACATTTTGAACTTCCTTTGGGGGCGTTTACGGAAGTTCGCTTTCCTGTTTGCTCATGCAATGCAGGCTTCCACCTTCTTCAATGATCGTAGAGCAATCGATGCCAATGACATCACGCTCGGGAAAGCGCTTCTTATAATAGTTGTGTGCCGTAGCGTCACAATTTTTGTCATATAGCGGGTAAATGAGTGCACCGTTCAAAAAGATAAAATTCATGTAGGAAGCGGGGAGCGTTTCTTTGCCGAGCATCTTCTGTTCCGGGAGTGGAAGCGTGTCGACTTTTGCATTATCGCCATAGTGCCGCTTGAGCCAGGTTTCGAGAATGGTGCGGATACGTTGGAGTCGCTTGTAGTTAGGCTTGTTCTGGTCATTTTCCCAAGCCATTGCGACTCGGTTTTTGGCGACGAAGCGCGCCACGTTATCAATGTGCCCATCCGTATGATCCCCGCAGAGACCTTCCGGGAGTACTAGCAGATCCTTGAGTCCTAAAGCTTCGGAAATGGAGGCTTCAATATGTTTGAGTTCCGGTTTGGGGTTGCGGTTTTTGCCAATGAGACAAGGTAGCGTCGTAATGCCCAATCCATCTCCGTTGACTTCAATTGCTCCGCCTTCGAAGATATAGGGATATTCTTTGACTGCGAACTTTTTCTTCTGCGCAATCTTGTATGGAACTACTTCGTCTTTGTCCCAGGGGGGAAATTTGGCGCCCCAGGCGTTGAATCCGAATTTGACGACCTTTTCTACGCCGTTTTCATTATACACGAATAGCGGACCATAGTCACGAATCCATATATCGTTTGTCTGTATTTTGATGAACTTGGGCTTGAATGCAGCCTTCGCGTATTCTTTTGCCAGTGCTTTAGGCGTTTCCCACCATTGGGGTACGAGAACATTTGCCTGTTGGAAGCGAGAGACGATCCCGATGAGATTAAAGTAAAATTCGCGGATTTTCTTTTTGCGTTCACCGTTCCAATTTGTTTTGTTGTGCGGAAAAGAAAGCCAGATTGCCTTTTGCTTTTCCCATTCGGCAGCATATGTTAATTTCACGGTGTTCCCCAAGTGTCGAGAATGTCCTTGTAGAGGTCTGTGCGACGGTCGCGGAAATGCGGCCACCAACGGCGGTTGAATTCAATTTCCGAAAAGTCTAAATCTGTGATGATGCTTCCCAAAAAATCGCTTTTGCCTTCGGAAAGGAGAAATCCGTCCGGAGCCGCGACAAAGGAATGCCCCCAGAACGTGAGATCGCCTTCGGTTCCTGTCCTGTTTGCGGCGACAACGAAAACTCGGTTGGCGATAGCGTGTCCACGCATGACTGTCATCCAACTGTCTTTTTGGCGTTCATAAATTGTTTTGGATTCTTTTTTATCCCAGCCGATTGCCGTAGGATAGATGAGAATGTCCGCGCCTTTGAGACATTCAATACGGGCTGCTTCCGGGAACCATTGATCCCAGCAGATGAGGATACCGAGAGTTCCTGCAGAAGTCTTGATGGGTTCAAAACCCGTATCGCCCGGAGCGAAGTAATACTTCTCGTAAAATCCCGGATCATCGGGAATATGGCTCTTGCGATAGAGGCCGGCTATGGAGCCGTCCCGTTCAAAGACAAATGCGCTATTGTAATAAATCCCGCGGGCGCGCTTTTCGAAAAACGGGAAAACGACGATGCTTCCGAGTTCCTTGGCTATTTTCTGCCATTCGCCGATGAGCGCATCGTTCTTCTCGATGGCCATATCGAAATATTTTTCGTTTTCTTCAAATGGAAAATAGGGTGTGTGGTAAAGTTCCGGGAGAATTAGGACATCAACACCTTTTCCCTGGAGCTTGAGAGCTTCGGCTTTATACCAAGCGTCGTTCGCTTGTGTGTCCGTATTCCATTTGCCTTGCAAAGTCGCGATGCGGATCTGTTTCATAGCGTTCAATGTAGAAAAAGCCCTGTTTCGAAAAGGTCGATTTTCTATTTTTTATATATGAATTTCCCTTATCCTTTCTTCGTTTGTATAGCTTTGGGACTCGCTGCTTGCGCATCGTCCGAAAAAAAGTCTGTTGAACTTCAAAAGGATTCTGTTAGCGCAGCTCTAGAACTCAGTCATTCAGGGATTCAAAAAACAGGTGGCCTTTTTTCGGTGGATTCTCTCGGGGTGAATAGCGAAGTCCGCCATGTTGCTTTATTTGATTCTGCGTCGCTTCCGACACTAGCGGCTCTAGATTTTGCCGCTTATTATGAAAATCCAGTGCGCGAGGCAGGGCATGATGAAATGCCTGAAAATTATAAGGGCTTGCTTGCCGAAGCGGGACTTGCCAAGTATCCGTTTCCGATGCTTGATAGCATTTCGGGCGAAGAACCCGCAAAGTTAAAAGGCATTTCCCAAATGGATTGGATCGCATGGGAACCTTTTGTGAAAAGGCTTCATGCGGAAGGCGCCGGCGATACGCTTGCCAAAGAGCTTCGTTTGTTGGAAGACGTGAAGTGGGGAGAAACCGATGTGCGTTCGGATTTCCAGAAAGTGGAAAAACTCTTGTATGTAAATAATGGGAACTCCGGTGAATGGTGGGTAAACGTGATGCCTCGCAAATGGACGGGACGCGCTCCCTTTTGGGGACGACTAACGTTGCGGCCTTCAGAGAAAGAATCCGCCGTTTTGCGGAATTATACCAGCAAAAAATTGAGCTTGGAAGAATCCCTGGATTGGGTGCGCTCTCTTGCCGCCTATTGGTATCCTTCGCTCAATACGGACCTTGAACTTTTTGAACCGGGAACGGAGTGGAACAAGAATTATCCGTTTGCCGTGATGCGGGGAAATCCGATGGGAAATCCTATGTGGGTGGCTTTTGATGTACCGGCTTTTAAGAAGAAAACGGCTGAAAAAGAAACGGTTTCGCCTAATGCTTCCGTATCCCGTTCCTTGGACACTTCTAGCGCATGGCGGCTTTCGGTTCTCGAATCTCTGAAAGGTGTTTGCCCGGAGACAGAGGAGACAGATGCATTTAAAGCTTCGCTTGCCAAAATTCTCGATTCGATTCCCAAAGAACAGAATGCATGGGATGCGGGAGGTGTGCTTTTCTTCCGCCGCGATGCAAATTCTCTTCTTGCCAAGGATTTCCTTGCACAAGATTCCCTACATAACCCGTTTCCTCGTATGCTAGAACTCAAAGCGTTCTTTGATTCTTTGGGTATTCAATTCTTGGTAGTGCCGGTTCCCGTAAAGGAATCCGCTTATCCGGGTGTTATTGTGAAAGGGACTCCGGATTCTCTTTGTGTGGATGTCGCCGGTCGTGAATTTATACGGAAAATGCTCGAAGCGGGAATAGACGTTTTGGATGTATATCCGGTTCTTTCTAATTCCGCAACAAGTTTTGAACCCTTGTATCAGCGGTACGATACACATTGGAGCTCTGCAGGGCTTCTTGGCGTGGCGACTCTACTTGCAGAAAAAATGATGTCCTATTCTTGGTATAAAGATGCCGGAGCAAGGCCGGGATTCCTTGAAATCCGCGATACGGTAATTACCCGCGATGGAGATTTGGTGGAACAGCTTCCGCTGGCGGAACGTGAAAAATATCCCGCCGATACATTGGAAGTCAAGAAAGTTTATTCGAATGGAAAGTCTTATGTGGGGAAAAGCAATAGCCCGATTCTTTTGATGGGCGATTCCTTTACCGGCGTTTTTGAATCCGTAGATGGGCATTCGGGTGGGCCGGGTTCGCTTCTCGCTTTTGCTACTGGTTTAGACGTGCAAGTAATGACTAGTTGGGGAGGCGGCCCTGGTGTGCGCCACCGTATGCTGAAGGATAAAAAGGCTCTTTCGACCAAGCGCCTTGTAATCTATATGATGACGATGCGCGATTTCTACCAGGCGCCGATGGAATGGGACCCTTTAAGGAATAAAACGGAGCCATGATGATGAAGTCTGTTACAAAGAAATTCTTTGTCGCGGGCTTGTTCTTGATACTCGTTTTTTCAGTATTGTTTTTTTTCTTGCGAAATTCTTCTGTCCTTTCGTATGCGGAAGCGGCTTGCGCCTTTAGTGGACAAAAAGAGTCTTGCTTTGCAGATAACGTTGTGTTCAACAAAGGCCTAAAATATTTTCGAGGTCAGGTGCGGGGAAAAACGTCGTATACCGATACTCTGAATGCATTAAAGGATTTATTGTGGTCTAAAGATGGTTGGAATTTGCAATTCGCAGGAGCCGGGGCGCCTGCCGTGCGGGAAGAATCAGTGTTGCCTTTGCGAGTACTTGCGAGAGATTCTTCCGGTTGTTTCGGGCTTGTTTGGCTTGCAATGATGGTTGCAGAAAAAGAGAATATTGCATTGGAGGCGATCCTTTTACCGGGACACGTAACGCTTCGCTATCATGGAATTTATATGGAGCCAAATCGGCAGGGCTTTGCGTATACCGAGGAAGAATACCGTGAAAAATACGCGGTAGGGCCTTGGACGGGACTTGAGTTCCGCCCCCTCTTGAGAAATGAATTTTTGGGGCTTGCTGCGTTCAATATCGGAAATTCGTATCTTTCACTGGATGTGCAAAAGGCTCTTAGCTGGTATCGTATGGCAGAAGATCTTTTCCCTGCTTATCCAGGAATTGCAATAAATAGGAAGATCGCACTTGAGCGCCGGGAAGGCGGTCTATGAAAAGCATTCCGCAAAAGCTCGGAATTTCTTTTTTTGTGGTTCTTTTTGCCTTTTTCCCGCTGACGGATACGGATGTTTGGTGGCATCTGGCGAGTGCTAGAGAGTTTTTCAGATCGGGGCTTCCGATACGCGATCCTTTTTGCTGGGCTCCTTCTAAAACCCCTTGGGTGAATATTCATTTGTTTTTTCAAATGACAATCTATGGCGTATACAGAGCTTTTGGAACCGATGGGTTAGTTGCTTTCAAATCTCTTCTCTGGGGTGTTGTCGCCTTTTTGTGGCTTTTGCCGGTTTCCAAGAAGTTTAATTCATGCGGCATATTTTTTGCTGTTCTATTTGCATTTCTTTTGCGCTATTCGTTAGAGTGCAGGCCTGTTCTTTTCTCGCTATTCTTTTTGGGGGTGTTTTGGAATCTTCTGCCGATGTTGTCCAAAAAATTATCGGTTAGATGGGTAATTTGTGCGGGGATTCTCCTTTTAATGGAATGGTTTTGGTGCCGGTCTCAGGGGCTTTTTGCATTGGGATGGGCGATTTCATTTTTGTTTGTTGCGGTAAATTGGAAGATGATTCCACTTGCAGGGCGCCTCCGCTTTTTGATCTTTGCAGTGCTCCTTTTGATAATTCCCCTTTTACACCGCCAAGGATTCCTTGTTTGGGCGTATCCATTTCCTTTGCTCAATCGCCTGATGGGGGTTACGTCTGATGCCTCCATTTTTGCTTCGCAAATTTCAGAAAATCGTTCCCCATTTACGCTTCTTTTTAATGAAGAAAATGTGGTTGCGATGGGAACTTTGCTTGTAGCGGCGTTTGCATCGATAGCCTTTTCTATGCGTGCGTTTTTGGGCTGTTTTAGAAGTGGAGAATGGCAAGGCTTCTGGCGGTATGCTTGGCTTTTTATTGCGGCAATTCTCGCTTTGGTGGCCGAACGGAATGCCGTACTTTTGCTATTCCCTTTTATTTCTTTAATTTTTCAAAATGAAAATCAGCTGATTTGCGCAGAAAATCGCATGGGAACGATTTCTTTTACAGCTTTAATCGCTTTTGTTTTAGGTTTTTGGATTAAAAGCCTTTTTGCCTATATTTCGCCAAATGGATTTGAAAGCTTTGCTGAGGCAAGAGTACCAAAAAATGCTGTAGAATTCATGAAATCGCATCCTCTTCCGGCAAATAGGCGCCTCTTTAACGATGATCGTTCTGGTGGATATATCGAATGGAGCTTTCCCGGTATAAAAACGTATGCGGACGGTCGTTTTATTTTGAAGGATTCCTCTTTTTTTGCGGGATATTTGGGCTTTGCCTCTTCACCGGAATCTTTTTTGATTTTTGCACAAGAGATGAACGTCGGCAGAGTTCTTTTGCCTTTGCGATATTTTTCAATTTGGAATCCTTTAGTAGCCGAACTTTCCGCAAATCCTTTGTGGAAAAGAGTTTATATAGATCCTTTTTATGTTGTATTTGATGGCAAAATTTTGAATAGGCCATAATTCTATATTCTATGTATGCCTAACCGTTTTTTTCTTCCTTTTGTTTGTGTCGTTTGGTTTCTCGTATCTTGCACGGAAGAGGGCACCCGTTCGGCATCGCCCCCCTTCCTCAAGGAGGGGGACTTCATCTTGGTGGAGGCCCGTGGCGATTCGGTGATGCTCGGGACGGACGACCCTTCCGCCCCTGCGTTGGCGCGCCCGTCGATGGAGTCCAGGTTCACGTACGACTACTACCTGGGAGAGCGGGAGGTGACGCGCGGCGAGTACTGCGCTCTCAGGGGTTGCGGGGTTTCGGACAGCCTCGCGGAGCTTCCCGTGACGGACGTCACGTTCTGGGACGCCGTGCTCTACGCGAACGCGTACTCCAAGTCGCTCGGGCTAGACACGGCCTACGCTTACTCCTCCGCGATCTACGATCAGGACCGGCGCTGCACCTACCTCGACGGCTTTTCGTCCGACTTGTCGAGGGACGCCTACAGGCTCCCGACGGAGGCGGAGTGGACGTATGCGGCGAGGCCGGGCTGGGACCCGGCGGGAGCGGGCTGGACGTCGGGGAACTCGGGCTACATCCTCCACCCGGGCTGCGTCCTCGCGAGGAACGGCTTCGGCCTCTGCGACATGGCGGGGAATGTAATGGAGTGGACGGGCGATTGGATGGGCGCGTTCTCCGACACATCAGTCTCCGACTTCGCTGGCGCCCCGGGATCCGGGAGCCTCGGCGAGCGGGTTGTGAAGGGGGGCTCCTATAGGAACTCGGCCGTGAATATCAGCCTCTGGTCGCGCGGCGACATCTACGCGGTGACGTCCTCGACGCACGCGGGCTACGTGGGGTTCCGCCTCGCCCGCGGTACCGTGAGCAACCCGTCCCTTTATTCCGCGGGCTACGTGTCTGTAGTTGCCGGCGCCGCGGACGTTTCTGCGGGCTCCTTGGCGGGGGGCTACGTGTCTGTAGTCGCCGGCGCCGCGGACGTGCGCGGGCTGTTCGGCACCTTCCACGCGAAACTTGCGTTCCGGGACGACGAGACGGGCAACGTGGCGTTCGTGAACTTCGCGTCCTCGTCGCCCCGTGCGGTGGAGATTGCGGACACCCTGGACTGCTACCACCCGGACATATCGCCCGACGGCTCGAAGGTCGCTTTCTCGACGAAGCCGGAGGGGATATCCGGTACGTCGGTAGTCTACGTGCGCGACCTTGACGCCTCGGGGAGCGGTCTCGTTAGGCTGGGGGTGGCTAGCGCTGCGATACCCCGTTGGCGGGTGATAGGGACAGATACGTCGATAGTCTACGTGACGTCGGCAGCTGAAAACTCCGACGAAGCTTCATGGAGGTCGGAGTCCACGTGGGAGGTGCCGTTCGGCGGGGGCAGGTTCGGCAGTCCGAGAAAGCTCTACGGGGGCTCCTACAACGGGGGCGTCAGCGATGACGGGACCCTCGCCGTGTCCGGAGCTCGCCTCCTGCGGGCGAACTCGGGCGGGAAGGAGTCCTTGTGGTACGGGGGCGAGCAGGCGTGCAACGCGTCCCTCGAGCCCGAGTCCCCGAAGCGCACCCTCTTCCTCGACTTCGGGGGCCAAGGGGGCCGGGACTTCTCCGGCACAAGTTACGCGGCGCACGCGATGCTGCTCGTTTCGGACAGCAGCGGGAACCTGTCGGAGATGGTGCCCTCTCCATCGGGCTACACGTTCGACCACACGGAGTGGGTCCACGGGGCCCCGGGCTACGCGGTCCTCACCATCGTGAACGGCGCCGGGATGCACTCCAGGGTCGCGGTCATTAGCACGGGCGACTCCTCCCTGAGGGTCCTCGCCGAGGGCGACGAGCTCTGGCACCCATGCCTCTGGGTCGGGAAGGCCCTCAGCTCCGATGCCGAGCTCGACTTCGACAGCGCGGGGGTATACTTGGAATCAGAAAAGAAAATTGTTGGCGAAAATTACTCCCTGCGTTATAAAATGGAACTTTTGTGGGAGTATTACGATTCTGTTGAGGTTGCAATTATCGGGTCTTCCCGGACTTTGGCTGCAGTGAAGCCTTTTTCTATTACAAGCGGTTTTACTGTCAATTTTTCTCATGTGCCGAATGATATTTATATATCAGAATATTTCTCTTCAAATTATTTCCTTCCTTTGTTTTCCAAGTTAAAGGTTATAGTTGTTTCTTTGGATATTGATATGTGGTTTAAAAAGAAAAATGACGATTGGAATACATATTATGCACAAAATAAAGGATATATATATGACCAAAATCATCTTTTCTGGAAGGATGGCGTACCTCGTGGTTTGTTGGATGCGACGAAATTGAGTTGGGGCCTATCTGAAACATGGCGCAGCAGAATAAACGATTCTTTAGGCTATGTTTATGTAGCATCTGCAGGATGGGGAACAACCGTTGAAATAGATCGCGATTCCATCAATAATGATGAAGAGGATCGAATTTCAGATGCTTTGGCTGCACTGGAAAATATCATCTCGGCGGCTAATTCTTATGGAGTCTATGTCGTTGGGGTTATTCTTCCACTTTCTCCATTGTATGCAGAAACAGGAGCTTATGGACGTTACGGTTTGCGGAGAAGTCGTGCTGTAAAACTCATAGAAACACTGAAACAAATTCAATCGGCGTATCCAAATTTCAAGTTTATGGATGAAAATAAATATGGCTCGCATGATTACACGGACGAAATGGCTGCTAATTGGGACCATTTGAGTGGAATAGGTGCTAATCAGTTTACAGCCCGTTTGGATTCTTTGTTGAAGACGCTTAAGTGAAAGAATAAGCCTATTTCTGAAATTTTGACTAATAAATTTCAAGCTTTGGATGCCTGTATATTTCTATATTCTAAGAATTTTATGCCTCTTTTTTTCTTATTGTGTTCCTGCCTTATTATTTTCACGTCTTGTGTAGACAATGATGCGCATAATGCAACTCTTGATTATTTCCACGCTGGAAATTTTCTGGTAAAAGTAAAAGCATCCGGAAAATCTGTTTACTTGGGAACAAATGATTCTACGGCGAATTCGAGCCTCCGCCCGGCAATGAAAGTAACATTTGACTATGATTATTCCATTGGCAATGCAGAGGTGACCCAGGATGACTGGATTTCTTTAATGGATTCTCTTGGCTATATAGACACTCTTTCTTCTGGTGATGTCCCTAAAGTAAATGTAAGTTATTACGATGCGATTCTTTACTTAAATGCTCTGTCTAAAAGAAATGGGTATGATACCTCATACACGTATTCAAAGGCGATTTTTAATCAAAGCGGATATTGTATGTTTTTAGAAGGCTTGGAATTTGATCCTTCTAAAGAAGCCTTTCGGCTTCCGACAGAAGCGGAATGGGTATATGCAGCAAGCCAAGGCTGGAATCCGAAAAATAGTTGGAATTCTTCTAATGCGAATTATATCTATCATTCAATATGCACCAAAGGCATAAATGATCTCGGCATTTGCGATATGGCAGGAAATGTGATTGAGTGGGTCAACGACTGGTTGGTCTCGCCTGTTGATTCGACAATTCTTGATTATGTAGGAGGTGCTTATCCTAATAAATTAAGCGAACGTATTTTAAAGGGTGGAAGTTTTGTCAATAAACCAGAAGGAATGAAGCTCTATTTGAGAAGAGATGTCTATACGGTAACGGGAGCTTCACGGGGCGGATATATCGGTTTTAGAATTGCCTTTGGAAAGATTCCTTCCCCGCATTGGTTGTCTTCAAACGGAGCTTCAGCAACTTCGCTTTTTGCGATAAATGTAGGAGCGAGTTCTATTGTTTCTTCAGTTGGAACTTATCGGGCAAAACTCGTCTTTCGCGATGATGATTCTCAAAATTTAGTTTATGTTGATTTTTCAGATACCATTCCACGAACTAGGACTATTTCGGATACGATTGATTCCTACCATCCTGATATTTCTCCAGATGGTTCTAAAGTCGCCTTTTGCACTAAACCGGAAGGAATAGAAGGAACTTCAGAATTGTTTGTAAGAAATTTGGATTCTTTGGGATCGGGACTTGTTAAATTGAATGTAGCAAGCGCCGCAATTCCCCGTTGGACTACATCTGGCACAGATACATCTATTATCTATGTGGATCAAACTGTCGATAATACGGATTCTATTATTTGGAAAACGGGTGCTACTTGGAAAGTCCCGTTCTCCAATGGAAATTTTGGAACTCCTGTGAAGTTGTTTAATGGAACGTATAATGGAGGCGTTTCTGCGGATGGTAATTTGGCTGTCGATGGAGCGCGGCTTTTGCGGGCTAATCAGGAAGGTTTGGAGAATGTCTGGTACGGTGGGGAGCAAGCCTGTAATGCATCTCTCGAAAAAAACGGAGCAAAACGGACTTTATTCCTTGATTTCGGAGGTTCGATTGGTAAAGCTTTTGTTGGTTCCTCCTATTCTGCTCACGAGCGTCTGATAATTGCCGATTCTACAGGAGCAGTGATTCAATCCATCAAAGCGCCATCCGGTTATACATTTGACCATTCTGAATGGACTTCAATTTCCAATTTTGCGATAGCTTCACTTTCTGATGGAGAAGGAGTTCATTCAAAAATTGTATTGATAAATACTTCAGATTCTTCTATTCTCAATTTAGTGAGCGGTAATGAACTTTGGCATCCTTCCTTTTGGGCGCTGGGTAAGAATCAATTATCTCAAGCAAAGTCTTCGGACGGTTCTTTGCTGAATATGGATTCCCTTGGCGTTTATTATGACGAATCAGAAGGTTCTGTGGGTTATTCCATGCGCTATAAAATGGAATTATTTTGGAAATATCGCAACACTTTTGATCTTGCAATCTTAGGATCTTCCCGTCCTATGGATGGAATTGATCCGTATTATTTTAAGCCTCATATGGCGATGAATCTTGCCCAGACTCCCAACGATATTTTCATTTCGCGCTATTTGTTCAAAAATTATCTAGTCCCTCTTGCACCAAAACTAAAAACAATTTTACTGTCCCTCGATATAGATTTCTGGAATAAAGTCGAAGGTAATGATTGGAGTTCTTATTATGGATTTCTACCGGGTTTTGTATATGATGCAGAGCACGATTATTGGAAATCTGGAGTTCCGGATAGCATGTATGAATATACTGCGTATAGTGAAGGGGATGATGTTTCTTTGAGAAATAGCTATGCAGGTATTCGTGGTTATTTCATGATGCCTCAAGACTCTTGGGGCGGTTCTAATCCGGAAGTGTTGGCGGATTCTAATTGGTTTGCCGAGGATTCGTCCCTTTGGTATGCTAGTTTCAATTGCTTGAAGGACATGATTGCATTGGCTACTGAAAATAACATTCGAGTCATAGGTGTTATATTCCCGCAAAGTCCGTATTATAAAGAAACTGGAGCTTTTGGAAAATACGGACTCACTCGCAGCGTTGCTCCTAGACTGATAAAACAAATTAAGCAACTTGAAAGCAAGTATTCCAATTTTACTTTGGTTGATGAAAATAAAATGGGCAATCATGATTACAGTGATGGAATGGCTTCTGATTATGATCATTTGTGTTTGTCAGGAGCTAGCCATTTGAGCGCCCGTTTATTAAACGTTCTGGATTCTTTGGAAAATGTTTCCAAATAAATTTTGTATTTTGTTGAAATAGGGAATATTCTATGCATGTTATTTCTGTCGTTTTTGCTTTGACCGCTTTATCCATTCCACTCTTTGCCGATGAAGC
>JALNVO010000060.1 GCA_023231365.1 Fibrobacteraceae bacterium
ATAAGGAGGTTTCGGAGGTAAAAATTGAACCGACTGCTGCTGTTTAAGGTAATACCTTATTGAAATAATCGAAAATTTTGTGTCTACCGGAGGAGTTCCCACTACTTGAAATTTTACAGCCGGAGCCGGTCGGAACTCAATCAAATCATCATTACCAGAAAAATTCCATGGACCTAATTTATCCCAAGAATAAGCATAATCAGAAGGATAAACGGAATAAGACAAAGAACTTTGAGCTGGGCTACTAAAAAGATTTATCTGATCTAAATACTCTTTCAACTCAGATACCCAAGAACGCGCACTGACACCATCCTTTATACTTGGATATTTATTATAATACGTACCGTCTATTTCATTAAAGTACCAGAAATAAACAGGGGTTCCAAGTTTTGTCACCGTCTTGGTTATGATATCCAATCCATAAAAGCTCCCAACCACAGGATGTTCTCTGGAATTGTCATAAGCTAAAAGCCCCCCGGCATCCTTTATTGTGCCAAAATCCACAACGAGATTTCGATAAGGTTCTGTGTCTTCATGAATCGAAACCGCATCGGTTTTAAATGATTTTCCAATCCAACCGGGGCGAAGTCCCTCTGCACCATATAACACCTGGGTCCAATCTTTAGCGACTCGCTCATCTGGAATAACGCGGATCCGATGTCCATCATAAAACGAGGGGGCCATCTTCTCTGACCACTCAGGAAGAGTCCGTCGATTGGTCGTTGGTTCTGCCGCTATCCATGAAAGACTACCCATAGACCACAACTGCACCTGAATTTCTCCATCTGAATAAAACAATATTTGACACAAATATTGAGTATAAATATCGTCTTGAAAAGAAAACGGTCCCAATTGAATTGCCGTATAATGATCTATATGATTTCCCAAATCTTCCGAAAATAATTTCCACTTAAACGAGCTAGTTAAATTGACCATGGACTTTACTGGCCTTACATAAGGCACCAGACCATCATCTAAATTAACGTTCACATTTCCTAAAGCGATTCTTCCATCAGGATAAACGGAAAGGGCCGAATAGGTTTTACCCTCATAGGTGATCACATGATCATTATCCAAAGCTATTAAAGTAGTATTGTCAGTAGTGCCAGGAACACTCCCTGACAAAACAGAGGACTCAGCATCACTCATGTCCACCCAACCGGGAAGCCCTAGGTGGACTTGTCCATCAGCATAGCGAGGCGAAGCAATGGTGCCTTCCGTTGCTGCAAAAAGCGACAACGCGAACAACAAAACTAAATAAGAAATCCTTTTCATTTTCTCCTCCTTACTCGACAACAGCATCAGCCTGAATAGTTAATGTATTTGCCCATATAGAGCCCGTCCATTGGGCGCGGGTCGCTAAGCTTACCCCACCATTGGGTGCCACATAAGTGGCGGAGAAAATAGAACCGACACCGAGATAAAGAATATTCGGACTATTTGTATAGATAAATAACATCTCAGGAACACCAGCATTATACAAGTTCACCCGATCGGCAAAACTGACAGATCCTTGAACCCACAAGCGCACTGGTTCGGAAGCATTATTAAAATGAATCGAGACATCCGGTTCAACAACAAACGAATTAAAATAATAATCCCCGGGTCCAAATGTAACCGTAGATCCTGAGTAAGCATGGAAATCCTTGTAATAACCAGCCGTCATGCTGACTGTCTGATTATTGTTTACAATCTCATCGGAATCACCATACGTAATATTTACGGTGGGAATCGCAGGCAAAGACACAGAGGTTTGAGTAACAGTTCCATACGAAGCTCCCGCTTGCGTTTCGAGTGAACCCGCCAACGTAATTTTTCCAACGCTCGCATAGCTCCGAAGATTCACATTCCCGGAAGAAACAATGTCACCGGAAACGGACGAATTAGCACCCGCTTCAACAAAAGATCCTCCATAAGAACCTCCCGATATACGGGCTCTATCGGCAAGAATCAAATCACCTGCCGAGAACAATCTATAAGCAGATAAGTTCTTAAATCCAGATGGAATGGCTCCGTCATCGCCTTCTCCAGGAGCGTTTCCTCCTCCGGTCAAAGTATCGGCTCCACCCCGAGAAGGATCATCACCGTCTTCAATAATAATTACTTTCGTATTGCCAAGGCTATCAGACAAAGTAACACGGCAGGAATCCGATGGATTCAACTCCAGACATTTACTTTGATAATAAATACTATCTCCAACAATGAGATGCCAACCTGTCGTGAATTGGATACAGATAACGCGAATGGAGTCACTTCCATAACTCACATAGACAGCCGTATCCCTTCTCACCACCGTTGTATCATAGGTTATCGTCGAATCTGACGTCATTGTTGAATCATACGTTATCGTTGAATCCGATTTTTCATTTACAACCGTTAGGTAACTATCGCTATACACATCCTCTTCTGCATCCGGTAAATAAGCACGGTTCAGAATAAATGTGTAATAAAGCACAGATCCATTTTTTCCAGTAATCTTTACCTTGATATCATTCAAACCTTCAGAAAGAGGTACCGCCATGGAAGGAACTGAAGTTCCTGTGAAATTCGCGTTTACACCCGAAAGATATCTGGTAGCTTCCGAAGACGATGGCGATATAATCCAACTCGAAATCAAAGAATCATTATTCTCTATCTGAAGTGCAATGACATCATTGAGTGTCTTTGGAACAGGTGAAAAAAGCAAAGCATTTTCAGTAGCGAGCACTTTAGCGGAATAATTCAGTATGTATTGACGGAATTCAGATACTAAAGTTGTATTTCCTCCAGAAAGTCCGATAGACGACAAAGTCAAATCATAATCATTAGCACTCACATACTTCATCGGCACAATATGATTGCGACGCTTGGTATTCTTTGAATTTTTAGATTCTCTGAAAACAACCGCAGGAGTTCCGTTTTTCCCTATGGCGAGATCCGATTCGGCCAAACCCTGAGCGGCACTCGCAAAAGCCGGATTCCCGACAGATAACCAGCGATTTCCTGAATAACGGACAACTGATAAACGATCATTATTATTTGAATTGGCAAAGGATATATAAGGGATACCATTTTTAACTACAAAATCAAAAGGATCGGAATCATCCAGATAGGCAACGATTCTTTGTTCCTCGGCTAATGAAGTGGAGAATACCGATTGTTTCACGGAAGTGTCGAGCAACGGTTCAAATTTTAAAATCTTTTGATTCAAACCGTCTTCCATGGAATTTGTATAAACACCTTTAAATACGCTTAAAGCCGTCCTATCCATGAGACTGTCATTGTCTAGATTCTGTACAATTGCCAAATACAAATTCACTCCGTCACTTGCAAGTTTAACCCGGCGCGCTCTCATTATAGGAACGGAATCTAAAGCAAGAATATCACCCAAATAATTGGGAAGCATTTCAGTACTCCCTGAATCCTGAATGAGCGTAGGACCCGCCCATATCTCCCTTCCGACTTTAGATTCATCAGACTCAAACAGACGTTTAACGATAACGAATTTCGGCATCGCAACACTCGAATCATCTATAAAATTTCGCATACTCAGCAAAGAACCGATATAAGCCACATAAAGATGATTATCCGGACCTAGGACTATATCGGCATCGGTAACGCTTGAATCACTAACGCCTCCATCTTTCAATAATGGCGGCGTGGAATCATTTTCAAAGACAGGCAAACTACCCGCAAGTTCCCATTTTGCTTGTGTCGAATTATAACGAACAGCCACAAGAGAAGACACAGAATGACTTGTTGTATCCGTTCCAAATGAAGTATCCATTCGTTCATACAAAACATAGGGAACGCCCTTGGAATCTAATGCCAAACGATAAAAGCGTCCCCAACCGGAATCTGCTACAGGCCCCAGAGAAGACCAGGTAGAAGAAAAACCGGAATAAACAAGTGCATTTTCATTTGTATTCTCCTCTACAATTGGAAAATCAGGAACACTCAAGATGTATCGGGAACTGCCAGAAGCCGCTGTAGCCAAAAATTCAAAATCACCGAGGGCAATATTGGACTCGGTCCAACCATTTCCATTAAATGCGGCCGTTTGTAAAGAATCGTTTCCCATATAAATAATTTGAGTCGAATCATTATCCCCTATATAACGAGGCATAACCCCTTTGTTAAGGGGAGCCCCATAATCGACCCAGCCCGTATTTGATTTTTGAATATAGAACGTATATACAGATGACTGGAATGGCGCTACATCAATATTCAAAACCCATGATGATACATTCTCAGTGGATTTCGACACGCCTTCTAGCTCGGTACAACAAGATGTATACCAGGAAGTGTCGACAGATCCCGCCGGATATAATTGATAACGGATTTGGTCCCCTTGCTGCGTTGGTTTCCAATTAATCAAAAGTTCACTTTCAGTTCCGGACAATGTATAATACTGCGTTCCTCCCGCAGAAGGGATAGGAACCGTTTTTCCATTAATAGAAAGAGCTCCAAGGGTTCCTTTTCCAGAAGAATTTTCGCGGCAATCGCTTTTAAAGTAGGTCTTCCGAGAAGCCAAGAAGACATTCCCCGATTCATCTTCTACATAGCTTTCCAACGGTCTTCCTATTTCATCAAGAGTCGTATATTTTCCCACACCGCGATCATCTACCTGAACAACAGGCACTCCCCATTGACGGTCCCAAAACGACACTGTTGAAGAAGCATCCGAAGGCAAGAAGCGAATATCTTGTAAACGCGCTTCAGTACCTATCGGCATAGCAAGAGTCAATACAAGAGATCCTTCACTGACAACGCCTTCCCATTCCACATATTTCCATTTTCCGGCATCGGCACCAGGTATGGTCCAAGAATTTATCTGTGTACCATTGAGTGCAAATAAAATATTTCTATCTACAGCATCCACAATTTGAACCCAGGCAGAAAAACGGTAAGAGCCCCCCTTGCTAGAGGTTAATGTCCCGGTTAAGGTTTTGGAAGGCGAAATACGAATGGCTGTTTTTGAAAAACGACCATAGTCAATTCCGATCCCTTTTGTAGCGTTTCCACTTAAATTCACTGTTTCACAAGCATCTGAGTTCCAATTGCTTACATTGCAAGTTTCTCCAGATAACAAAAGGGATTCTCCAATGCCCGCATTAATAACACTGCCCAGTAAAAAGCCGTCTGCTTTATTTTCGTAAATCAGAGAGGACTTTCTTCCCAATCGATCAATAGATTCAACAGCTCTACCCCATGCATATTTTGTATAAGATGTATTTCTCTTCCACGTTGATGCTTGAGAACCGGAACTCCAGTCAAAGGAGAATAAAGATCCTAAAGTAGGCATATTTTGAGGCTGAAAACTCCAAACATCTAAAATATTAGCCTTCGATGCGACCGAAGTATAACCAAAGCGAGACGCCTCGGCATCTACTAAAGTGCCTCCCTGGCATTGAGGGATGCATGTGTAATAAGCCGCTTCTTCCTTTAAACGATTGGCAGAATGCATAAAATCATATACACCAGCAGCATAGACGATCCGTTTTTCATTCCCTTTAAGAATATTTTTCCCAACTTTATACTTTATACTCGAGGGCATGCCATTTAAATCGTCCTGATATTGCGTTTCAGTGGTCGATATAACACCTTTAATCACGCTTTCTGTTTTGGCTACTCGATCTTGATAAATGAACAAAGGCCAGGAGGGATTGCGATATCTCTCAAATGTGATTGTATTACTTTTTTCGACCACGCCATCGGCATTTAACATTTCTTCTTTACAAACCTGCCCCATGCCTAATCCAAAATCGGCATTATTTGCGGGACAAAGCGTTTTCTTCAAACGCCCCCCACTTTCAGGCAATGTGATAGAATACTGTTGAATTAGCGGAGTATTATTTATATAGTCTAAATCTATCTGAACTTTTTCCTGAGTATCCGCAAAGTTATAATCATAGCCATATTCGATAATTTTATCAGCAACGGGATCGTAGATTTTCTTCCCCGTAACTAAATGAACGCCCATATCGCCAGTAAAAGAGTCCTCTTTTTTGTAGTAAATTGCAGTTTCCCCATTGCTCTCAACAGCAAAAAAGTCACCGCCTAAAGATTTTGAATCACTATTCCAAACAAAAGGATCTCCCAAATTTTCTTCTTTCCATTCCAATCCATTCCAAACAAAAGCTTTATTGGATTTCTTTTCTGCATACCAGTTTTCACCAGTCATTACACTCGTTTTTTCGTTAGTTCCGTCTAAATTCTTGGCTCCACTCCGACTCCATTCCCCATCCCTTCGCTCAAATCGCTCCACTAAAGCGCCATGATAGGTAGAACTCCAAACAGTAATATCTTTACAACGTTTGCGGACTTTCCAACGCCTGAATACAGGGTAACAGACAGTTACCTGAGTTCTATCTACCTTGGGTTCTCTAGCAATAAAAAAATCACGTCCAGTCTCACCTGTCCATTCGGCCTCAAACCAAAAATCAAGATCATCATGACTAACTAAATTTTTGTTTTTATAGGGTGTTTTCCAATCTTCTCCATTCCAATCGAATAATGACAGATCATCTTTATCATTATGGCGTACCGCAAAGTAGTTATCGCCATAGGCTTGAACAGTCGGCACTCCTTGGACACCATGCAAATCTTTTTCTAGTTTCCTGTCCCAACTTTTACCATTCCAATGCCATGCCCGAACAATACTGCCATAGAGACCAGCGCTTTCCGTAGCACCAAAGAGATAACCATCACCCCAAAAATAAGTATTATCATCATCTAAATGGCTAGAATAATAAGTGTTCGCTAAGGTATCGGCAGAATGATCAAACGTAAAGATCGTTAGTCGACCATTGTTTCCATAATTCGGCCCTAAATAGAAAAGCGCCAAATGATTCTGAGTAACGCTTAAACGTAAATATTGACAATCTAAATAACCATTCTCACCTTCGAAAGCATCTACTTCGTATTTCTTTCCCCAACGAGACCAAGGAATAGTCAATAAAATGTTGTCTCCAGAAAGCCTTGCTTTCGCAATATAATCAGGTCCCACAGCGACAACAGTTCTAGAGCCTGAATCGTTGATCGAATCTTGAACCACCCAATTTTTCCCATTCCAAACGATAGGATACATAGTATCGCCATTGTTATATGCAAACCAACCGTTGTCCCCGATTAAAAAGGATCCATCACTATTATAGGGCACATTAGCCACTTGGTTTATAAGTGTCCACCCGCCATTCTGCCAAGCATAAACAAGAATTCCTTTTTTAGTATTATTGAGGCCTACTAAGTAGGGCGTTCCATTATCCAGATAGCCCAAAGCGACCTTAGTTAAATCGATTGTCTGAGAATGTAAGGAATTTCTCGTACTAACAACAGAACGATAATCGTATGTATACTCAACTCGGCCGCAATTCGGCCCCTGAATTTCATATAATGCGCCTAAAGGATATTTTTTATCGAACGCAGCTTTATTTACATCCGTGTAATAACTGTAATCTTCACGGTCTGTTTCTATGCCCAATTTATTGGAATGGATAACAGATACCAAAAGACGCTTAACGTAGCCATCCAAAACCTTTCCACTAGGCTTAACTGCTAAAGGCTTATAACAGAAATCAATTTGTCCATTATTGGTTCCATCAATTCCCTTTATTTTTATTGCAGAAAGATACATCCGCTCCATCGGATCAATGAATGCATCCGGAACCGTCTCATCTATGGTTTCCACATTCCCTGTAGCATCCCAATATTCACCATCAAAATCGTCAGTGCCCTTATCAGCAAGAACAAATTCAATGGAGGACCCCATTGAAGATTTGACAAACTGTAAATAACACTCCTTTGTATACTGGTATGCACTAGTCCAACTTTTAATTTTCAGTCCTTCATATTCTTGCTTATATTCATATTTTAACCAGTTTCCATCCAAGTCTTCTTGTTTTGCCAAATTCCAAGCGGTTGGATAAAGGGCAGGATTTCCACCCCACGCTTTGCCCACTAAGCCATATGTTTCCGGCCACGCCAGAACATGTTGAGTTGCATTGCGTTTTGGATTTTTAGGATCATCTTCATAATCGCCATACCAATATTTTAACCCGGAATCATCGATAATAAGCCAACCCACTACTATCTCGTATTCTTTATTATTCCATGTCGCTTTCTTTGTAATTCGTTGCACCTTCCAATATGGCAAGTTTTCGATCCACCAGCGGGAGCCATCGTTAATAATTTTATAGCGTGTGCCTTCCGCTGAAAGCAAAGAATAGGAATCATCCGCCAAATTCATGGAGCCATTGTGATCGCAAATAATCTTTGCTCGTCCTAGAGCCCATCCCAAACCGACCCAGCCTGAAGAAGCCAAGTCATTTCTATTCTGGACTGTTTTGAAAACATTGCCAGAATAGCTTAAATTGAAAGAAGCCGAAATAGCACCAGATGTAATAGAGACAAGCGGCTTATTAAAAGCCACCGTTCCGGACATCGGATTGATTCCCCCTTCCGGGGACATGTATTTATTGAAGGCGCTTCCCGTTTCCGCGGACTGCGAATGGGCAAAGGAAAAGACGCAGAGGGATAATCCGACCGTTAATCTAAAGAATCTATTCAATAACACATCGCTCTCCACTGGAAACACGGTTAGTGAGTTTTCAAATATAGAACTTCCATTTTGGCAAATAGGCGCAAATAGCGTTAATATTTTTTAATTAAGTAGCCAAATTTCACGTTCTGTGTAAAAATAAAGAAATGCCAGAGAATTCATATCACTTGCCCTGCCCTGCCTGCGCCTTCTTTGCCCGTTCTTTCTGCAGTTCCTTGAACGCTTCCGGATCCTGATCCTTTAGAATCTCGTCGTCGACGTTCACGCTCGCGTCCGCGCCGTAATAAATGTGCGGCGTCACGAATATGAGCAGCTGGCTTTTGCTATGGACGTGCTCCACGTTCTTGAAGAGCCAGCCGATGATCGGGATGGAGCCGAAGAACGGGAGCTGTTTGTGCACGTCGTTCTCGCTTTCCTTGACCATGCCGCCGAGGACGATCGTCTCCCCGTTGCGGAGCCGTACGGACGACTTGACGTAGCGCTTGTTGAGCGTGGGCATTGTCGTGGAACTGAACGTCCCCTCCGGTTCCGAAAAGTCCGGCACGATTTCGCACGTGATCTCCCCCTCGCCCGTGACATACGGAGTCACCGTGATAGTGGAGTTCGCCTCGATCTGTTCGAAGCGCTGCGTCGTCTTCGCAGTGACGGCCTCGCCCTGGTTGTAGTCAACCTCCGAATTAAGCATAAAGTACTGCGTCTGGCCGATCGTCAGCACAGCCGTCTCTCCGTTCAGCGTCGCTATCTGGGAGCGAGCCTTCACATCCAGCATCTTCTCCTGTTCGAGCGCGTTTATCTTCATCACGAGATCTTTCGGGACCTTGATGATTTCGCCGAGTCCGATCCCGTTGATTATGCTCTGCGTCTGCTTGCGGTTGAACGTCTGGTCTATTGAGGGGAACAGCGTTTCCGAGCCCTGGGATGCCGCGGCGTCCCCGAAAAGGAGGTTGACTCCGTGGCTGTGCCCCTTTTCGATGTCCATGTCAACGACGAGGACCTCGATGAGGATCTGCGCGACGGGCAGGTCCATCTTTTCGATGTACTGAGAAATCGCGTCGAGGATGTCGTAGGAGCCAACGGCCATCAACGCGTTCTGCGACTTGACGACCTGTATCTGCGTGGATTTCGTGAGCGTCGTCGGGAGCAGCTTTATCACGTCCTCGGCGCGGAGATGCTTCAGCCTTATCAGCAGCGAATTGTCGGAGGTCTGCATCTCATGCGGCCCGAGGAAGTAGACACCGTCCCGTTCCCAGAACGTGTACGGTGTGCCGCGGAACAGGTACTTCAGGGTTTCGCGGACAGGTATAGATGTTATGTGCGCGGTAAGCTGCCCGTCGAGTTTTCCGTAGACCATCGCGTTGAGCTTCGCCTGCGAAAGGATCTCCCCCACGAGCGACGCGAGCGGGGCGTCCACGGCGTCCACGCTCACCAGGGAATCCCCCGTGACATGCACGCGGAACTTGCCGCCGTCCTGAGCTCCGCCGCGGGGGTTCCACGACGGCTTCTGTATCTTTATGACACCGTCGGCGTCATCGATCTCCAGCCCCGCGTTTTCCGCAAGCAGCGAAACGGCCTTGTCGAACGGGAGCGACTTCACGAAAATAGTCACGTTCATATTCTGGCCCGGATCGCACACCAGGTTCCGCCCCGTCTTCACGACGATTTCCCGCACAACGCTTTCGAGCGGCGCGTCCTCGATGTCCAGGGAAAGGGCGTCACGGGTCCAGTCGACGGAGAAGCGCTTTTCCGGGGCCTTCGGCGGAGCCGGCGGCGCGGGAGGCGCGACCTTCTTCACCTTGATGACGCCGCTATCCACGGAAAACTCATATCCGTTCTCCGAAAGCAGGATGCGCAGCACGTCCTTGAGCGGGCGGTCGCTGAAGTTGACGGTCACCGGCCCCTTCACGTCGGGAGCGAGGAAAAGATTCAGCCCATACTGCACGGCCATTCCCTGAAGCAGGTCGCGGATCTCCGTGTTCTTCACATTCAGGTTCCGCACCCGTACGGAATCAGCTATCGGGAGCGTCTGCGAATAAACGCACGCGGCAAACAGAAGCACTATCATCGAAAGTCGTTTCATAAAGAAAAATCTCCCCTTACAGCAAGGCCTCAGAGGCCACCTCGTCATTCGTCGTCCATCCGAGCCGGACTTTTTCAAGTCCGTCCTCGGCGAGCGTCACCATACCTTCCCTGCGCGCAAGCCCGCGGATTTCGGAGAGCGGAGCCCGTGAATGGATGAGTTCCCTGATGTTCTCGGAAACCGGCATCATCTCATAAATGCCAAGACGGCCGCGGAACCCGCTCCCGCCGCAATGGACGCAGTCCGCGGAATGCCCGCCGCACTTAGGACAGACGCGGCGGACAAGCCGCTGCGCCATCACCATGTTCACCGCCGAAGCGACGAGGAACGGCTCTATCCCCATATCGATAAGCCGCACTATTGCGGAAGGGGCGTCGTTCGTGTGGAGCGTCGAAAACACGAGGTGCCCGGTGAGCGCAGCGCGGATAGCGAGTTCCGCCGTTTCTCCGTCGCGGATCTCGCCCACCATGATCACATCCGGATCCTGGCGCAGGAGCGTCCGCAGCGCGCTCGCGAAAGTGAGGCCGATCTTCGCGTTCACCGCAGTCTGGGTTATTCCTGATAATTTGTATTCAATCGGTTCTTCGACGGTGGAAACGTTCAGCTCCGGGCTGCGTATCATCTGAAGCAGCGTGTACAGGGTCGTCGTCTTACCGGATCCGGTGGGGCCGGTGATGAGGAACATTCCGTAGGGCTTGCGTATTTCCTTCTCAGCGAGTTCCCTGTGCCGCGGAAGCATGCCGAGCGAGCCCAGTTCATGGATGATCGCACCCTTGTCCAGAAGACGGAGGACTATCTTCTGCCCGTAATCCGTTGGCAGGGCGGAAACGCGGATATCCACCTCGCCCGAGCCGTCATTGAAATGAATGCGCCCATCCTGCGGGCGGCGGCGCTCCGCGATGTCCATCGCGGCGAGAATCTTG
The DNA here is from genome assembly GCA_023231365.1 of Fibrobacteraceae bacterium. Classification (GTDB taxonomy): domain Bacteria; phylum Fibrobacterota; class Fibrobacteria; order Fibrobacterales; family Fibrobacteraceae; genus Hallerella. The sequence continues at coordinate 11,540 of JALNVO010000060.1, forward strand.
ACGCGCGATATCGTTTCCGGAACGGACCGCACTGGGAGCCGGCGCGCCACGTGCAAGACGCCGTCCTTCCGGAAGCGCACGATGAACTCGCGCTCGCCCGGCTCGAAATGGATGTCGGAAACCCCGCCGTGCATCGCCTCCGAAATGATTTCATCCACAAGACGCATCGCCGGAGTCTGCAGGCGTTGATCCGCCCTCGCGGGCGCGGCCTTCGCGGAATCCCCGTTGACAAAGGCATCTATCCATTCATCGATCCTCGCAGGCTCCGCACGCACGGGAACCACCGGAACGCCTACGGCGGTCTGGATGTCCGAGACCAGTTCAAAGTCATCCGGATCAGACATGGCGAGGGAAAGCGCGCCCGTCGACGGATCTAACGAAAGCGGAATCACGGAAAACCGGCGCATCGCCTCACGGGTGAGGAGCCGCAACGCGGCTGGCGACGGCCGCTCGGAAAGCGACATCATTCGGAAGCCGACGGAGAAAGCAGGACGCGCAATGTCTGGAGCACAAGGCCGGAACTCTTCGTCGTATCGGCGACGACAAGCGTATCCAGCGAAATGTAGCCCGAAGCGTCTATGCTGAACAGGTTCTGTCTCGAAGGCAGGCTGTCCAATGAAACGCGTCCATTGGAATCCGTCTTCACGGGGCCAAAGCCGGAACCGCCAGAGGTGACGGAAACGGATGCCCCGGAAACGGCGGCCTTGGTGCTCGCATTGAGCACGGTAACAGTATAAGTGTAAACGCGGTCAGTGTCCGAATCGTCATAGCCCTGCGGCAGCAGCGACAGGTTCATTGTACGCAGAATCACCGACGCGGTGGAATCCACCACGGTCACGACGTCAACCGTGTCTGCCGGAACATAGCCGTCCTTCGAGACGATGATCTGATTCACATAACTTTCAATGGATGGGAAGACTACCTTGCCGTTATCGTTCGTCCGCAGCGTGCGTGCGACCGTGTCTTCACCGGTAAGTTCGACATCCGCGCCAGAAAGGGCGGCACCAGAAACCCCGTCACGGACAAGCACCGTGTAACGG
>JALNVO010000061.1 GCA_023231365.1 Fibrobacteraceae bacterium
AACCATTTGCTGGATTTTTGTTGTCGCTACAGGCGATAACAGAAAAAATTAGGAAAAATGCTATTCGCTTTCTTGGGAAAAACATGTGAGCTCCCGTCAAAAAATTATCTAATAAGATAGTAACAAGATAGTAACCTTTTCCTGCACGTCAGCAAATCGAGTGGCAAAAAACCAAGATTTTGAGGATTTTACATTCAGGATGGCACGATCAGCAGCTACGGCACAATTACGCACAGATGGCGATTGTAATCCGCAATTTTTAAGGGAGTCCTAACATAGCGTACTTGTCTTCTGCAACGCGGGCTGCAAGGCCTACAAAAGGGCTCACGAAAAGAAGGACGAGTCACATCCACCAGCAACGATGTCATAAGCAAGCCGTCCGATAACTACCACACGCTGAACATACTTTCCGAAGGAACCGTATTCGAAGTCAACGGAATTCGCGATGGCTGACGACAAATCGACTCGGAGAAAAAGTCAACAAATCCGCCAAGATATCGGAAGTAAGACTAGTAAACCACCACCCCAAAAAGGGGTGGCGTGTACAGGCCCCCATAGGGGGTTATCTTTAAATCATCATTCCCTGTCTGAACAATTCTTCCTGACTGTCTTCCAGATAGCCTTTCTTTTGCTGCCACCGGGTATATTTCACCACTTGTTCTTCGTTCATCGCGGACGGACAGCCGGATGTCGCCATCCATCACTCAGGTAACGATATTCAGGGCACCAGATGATGTGATACTTGCATTCATAGACTGTATGACTTAATTTTCTTAACGATGAGGGCTTTTTATCTCCTTGTTTGACGTTTGCCTTGTCCAAGGAATCTATGTCCTCATCAACTTTACTGACTTACTGTACTTCAAGCATCGCTATAGAACTGTAACCCCGCGCAAAGCACGGGGTTTATGTGGAATAAAAAAGGGACTTTCTGCCCCATAGGGAGCCTTCCGCCACTAAGTTATAGTAGCCATATCAGAATATTTTTCTAAATTGACGGCTATCGTGCCAGAGGACAATTCATTTACACTAGTCACAGAAAAAGAAACTCTTGGAAGACTTTTAGAGGATCTTTCCCATTTCGATCTTGCTGCAGTTGATACCGAAGCGGATTCGATGTACCATTACAATGTGCGGCTCTGCCTTATCCAAATTACCATTGGCGATCACCATTACATCATAGACCCATTTGCGGATATCGACGTAGCATCCATTTTTAAAACCCGGGCGATGCAGAGTTTGATTATTCACGGGGCGGATTATGATTTGCGGATGCTCTGGAACACGTATCAATTTTCTCCAAAGCACGTTTTTGATACAATGCTCGCCGCAAAATTTTTGGGAGAAAGCGGACTTGGCTACGCAAGCTTAGTCTCCCGCTATTTCGGCGTAGAACTCCCGAAAGACAACCAGAAGTCCGATTGGACAACCCGCCCACTGCCTTCTGATATGTGCGAATATGCCGTTCATGACACATTCTACCTGCACGAGCTCTGTGCCAAACTCGGAGAACAACTCAAATTGCAGGGAAAATTTGAATGGCTGCTTGAAACCTGCGATGACCTGATCCTCAAAGCGCAACACACAAAAGAAATCGATCCGGAACGCTGGCGCATTGCAGGCTCATTCAAGATGCCGCCAAAGGCTCTTCACATTTTGAAAAGTGTATGGGAATGGCGAGAAAAAGAAGCCGAAGCAATGGACCGTCCTCCCTATAAAGTCTTTGGAACTGAATTGATGCTCGCCATTGTGCGTTCCGTCTCTTACTCCTACCCGAACTTCAGCAAAGAAACACTACCAAAACTTCCCCGCAACTTTGTCGGAGAAAGAAAAGATTCTTTTTTCCAGATGCTAAAAAGCGCAATGACGGTTCCCGAAGCGGATTGGCCTAAAATGTCGGAAAGACAAGCTCCGCCCCTTTACAACCCCGACGGAGATTTAATCGATGCACTCAAAGAATGGCGAGACGAACGTGCGATTGAGCTCCACTTTGACCCGGCACTACTTGCCAACAGGAACCAGCTCATCTCTCTTGCAAGCCCCGTCGGCTCCACATGGAACGACCGCTATGATGCCGCTCATTTCTTGAATTGGCAGCGGACTGTGTGGGACGGAATTCTCCGCAAAAATCTAACTTGAGACATCTATGCAAGGAATCAATATTTCAAGCATCATCCTTCTCATTCTTTTAGTATGCCTTCTCGTCGGCGCGCACTTTATTCCCGTAATGGCAGAAAAGGCCCGCAAAGCCATCTGCAAGCACTGGAAAGAATTCCGAAAGAAATAATTATGAAAGAATCCGACTGGATCGTCAAAGCCATACTGGACTTTAATTTGTATAAAAAAGCGGCAAAGGTCGCCGCATTTTATCCGCTTCCTTCTGAGCCCGACATCAAACCCATTCTAAAAGAACTCGCCGGACAAGGCAGACTGCTTTTACCGCGAACTTTCGGTGAAGGCCTAATGGAATTCTCTGAAATCAAGGATATCGACAAAGATCTCATCGAAGGGCGGTTCCACGTTTTTGAGCCCAAAGCGGCTCTCCCATTTTGGAAAGGGGAGATCCCTTTTGCACTCATACCCGGTGTGCGCTTTGACAAAAAAGGCGGGCGCTACGGTCATGGTAAAGGCTATTATGATAGGTTTCTTTCGCGCCACAAAGAAACCATAAAATGCGGAGTCGCCTTTAGCTTCCAAGTATCCGCGAAACCCTTGGAACTCAAAACAACCGATGTTCTAATGAACTATATTGTGGCTCCGCTTGAAAAGGAGATTCCAAATGTGGAAAAAGCAACCGTTTGAACCAAACCGTGAACGCGAAGACAATTCTTACGGCGAGCCCTCGCATTTTAGCGAGCGCCCTCATCGAGATTTTTCTTATGGCCGCTCCCCACACTTTAATGAAAACCGTGGAAGTTCCCGCCCTAGAGCATCACAGGTAAATGTCTCCATGGGCGACGCAGAAAGCCAGCCGCAAACTGCTGTAGGGGGCATCCGCGAAGTCGAAGAACTCCTCACCAAAAGTCCGGCAAAAGTTCACCGCGTGCTTTTCCGCCACGATTCCGGCAACCCCAAGCTCTATTCCCTCCAAAAGATTGCAAAGAAGAACCACATCCACGTTCAGCAGGTCGATGGACACATTCTCGATTCTTACGCGCTCCCCAACCAAGGAATCGTCGCGCTCTGCAACGAAAAGGAATTGCTCTCCTGGGATGAAGTCAAAACCGAATTTTTCAACGCAAAAGAAAATGGCGAACGCAAACTAGTCGTCGTCGCTACAAACATAGAAGACCCGCGGAACTTGGGTGCTTGCATCCGCTCTTCGCTCGGAATGGACGCCGACATAATACTGATGCCATCCAAAGGAATGTGTGGAATCACCCCGACCGTTGCAAAAGCCTCCGCAGGAGCGCTCGACAAGATGCGCCTCTGCCGTCCGGATAACCTAGAAGCAACCATCAGCGAACTCAAACTCGCAGGCTATCAGGTACTCGGACTCGATGCCGTCACAGAAACATCGCTCGTTGATTACCCGTTCGAAGATCAAGTTGTACTCGCTGTCGGTGGCGAAGACGTCGGCCTTCCTCCTTTTGTCCGCAAACAATGCACGTCTGTGCTCCGCATCCCTATGAGCCCGGAGGCCCAATCCTACAATGCATCCGTCGCCCTGTCACTCGGTCTCTATGAAATTGCGAGAAAACGCATAAAGTAATAGGCTTTGTATTTAGGTCATCCCTAAAAATTCATTTACGGCAAAAATGGCTACGATATGTTGTACTGGTTTGTCACTCAAAGAGGCCAAAAACGCTTTAACCGAGCATCGCGATAGCGAACATGTTCACTATCATGATCAAGGCACCGAAACGTATGTCGAGGGCATTAAGACTTCCAGTATGGATGCTATACATAATCATCTGCATCTCGGTCATACTCAAGCAAGTTTGAGTGCGGCTCTCGATTGGAACGATTTTGAGCAATTTTGTACACGCGCACTTGTTGGTGCAACTCGGATATGTGCATACAAGCATGCCCGCAGATCTCGTTTTAGGGAGCAATCTTTCGTGCCATTCCTTGGCCTATCCCATTTTTTCTTTCGCAACGCAATTTTTAGAGGTGTCCTGTAATGAGTTCGACATTTCCTTGGAACAAGCCCGAATTAAAGACCCTTATCAGTGAAGCGGTTTCCAAGGGAATTGACGAATTAAAGCTCGCAGAAAAGATTTCCAAAGGGCCTTACACCTCTTTGCGGAACGAAATTCTCGACTACATCCAACTCGTTCCCAAATTCCGCAAAAAATTTCAATTTGAGGGACTTCTTTCGTGCGACAAACTCGCTTTAGAACAATCCACTGCCCGCGACATCGGACTCTGGAAAGCAAAGCTCTTTAACAATGTAAAATCTGTCGATGACCTCTGCTGTGGCATGGGTGGTGATAGCTTCTATATTCCAAAAGACGTGAACGTACAAGGATTCGACATCTCCGAAGAACGCCTCGCAATGTACGAATACAACACAAATGAATTTGGCTCGTCCCGCAAAGCGGTTCTCGCGGACGTGCGCACGCTCAAACAGCATTCTGACTACTTTATGATAGACCCTGCACGCCGGCAAAAAGAAGGCGATAACCAGCGGAATTTTACCGAGCTCACACCATCACTCCTTGAAGTGATCGAAATTGCGAGGCACTACCGCGGAGGCATGGCAAAGCTCTCTCCCGGCTACCCCGAAGAAGAAATTCCAAACGATGCGGAGTTAGTCTATTTGGGAAACAGGTCCGATTGCAGGGAATGCTTGATTTTATTCGGGGAACTTGCAAAGCACCCGGGCAAGGTTCGCGCAGTCTTTGTCGACAAAAACGGGAACGGCATAGAATGGATTTCTCAAAGCAATCGCGCCGATTTTGAAGAGCTAGATACAGGCGGGCTCTTGGAATATATCGCAGAGCCCATACCCGTCCTCGTCCGGAGTCATCTCTTTACAGAAATAGCCCTTCGAGAGAACGCCCACCTCATTTCCACAGGCATCGCCTACATCACGAGTTCAACCCCGCTAGATCCAAAGGCATTCACAAACTTCCGAGTCATAGATTCCGTACCGATGGCCACCTCCGCCATACGAAAAATGCTCAAAAAGTACGACATAGGCAAGCTCACACTCAAAAAACGAGGCGTTGAAATATGCCCCGAATCCGAAATCAAGCGACTCGCACCCAACGGAAAACGCGAAGGAATCCTTTTTTACACCCGTCTCCGCGGAGAAAAAACGGCGATACTCGCAGACATTATGTAGACTGAACGGATAAAGTAACAGTTCAGATACACCTAACATTCCTAAAGCGCAAAAATTCTATATTAATCATTATGGAAAAATGGATTATTTCATTAATCGCACTCCTAATCAGCAGCGCATTTGCCTCCTGGACAGGAGAAACAAAAGAACCTAATAAGACTCAAATAAACGGAGCCACATTCTATGAAATTTCTGAACCGAGTGAATTAGCTTGGTTTGCAAATAAAGTTGCTGATGGCGATTCTACTGCAAATGCAGTCCTTTTGCAAGATCTCATTTTTGGGAACAGCGAAAAAGAAGTTTCTGCTTCACTTTGGAACCCCATCGGAACCGCAGATTCATTAAGATATCAAGGAACTTTTGATGGCAAAGGTCATAATATTTTCGGATTAAAAATTACACAGTATTATTCAGGATTATTTAGAACTATCGGATCCAACGGAATCGTAAAGAATGTTAACGTTTTGAATACAAACATCAATGTTATTGGACAATCGGGATGCATAGAAGGATCTTGTGTGGATCCTCATATCGGAGGAATTTCCGCTGAAAACTATGGAACTATTGACAGTTGTACCTTTTCTGGGAAACTTTACCTTTCTGAAAATTCCTACTCATACGTCGGTGGAATCGCTGGATCAAATTACAATTCAGGAACCGTAACAAATTGTAAAAACCTTGGTTTAATAAGCGTTCGTTCCCGAGATAGGATTGGGGGAATCGTCGGCTATAATACAGGAACGATTTCTCACTGTCAAAATCGCGGGAAAATTTCTGTCGTAGGAACATTCCCCATAACAACCAAAGCCTATATTGGTGGAATTACCGGCATAAACTACAACGGAATAATTTTAGACAACATCAACAGCGGCGATGTCTATGTATCCCTAGAATCTGATGGGGATACTGGAGGCTTGCGAAACGTCTCTGCAACAGCCGGAGGAATTGTAGGTGGATTTACAAGTGGAACACTGGAAAGATGTTCCAATTACGGAAAAATATACGTGAAGACCAATCGCGTTGGCCCTATAAATAATGAACATCTCGCGTATTCTTACGCAGGTGGCATTGCAGGATCATCTCTCCGTACAATCACAGACGTCTCCAATTATGGAGTCATTGAAGCACACTCATTGGACTCTATGACTTTTGTTGGTGGCATTGCGGGAATTCTAAGTGTGAGCGCAGAAACAACATTGATAAAAAATGCTTTTGTGGCTATTGATTCCATTATCTCAGATTCAATAACAGGGATTTTCTTTGGCCGGGTATGGGGTTGTAGTAGAAACAATAAAATCACAAACGCATATTACGATAAGGATCTGCTTCCAAATCTTCCTTTCATCGGTTCTATAGACACAAGCATAATATTGTTCGATACTTTAGGACTTATGACAGAAGAAATGCAATCTGATGAATTCGCCCTGAATTTGAATACAACAAACGGAACAGAAGAGAGCCGAAATGTTTGGGAACGATGCAAAGCCTATCCGGTATTGATAGGGAATTGTTCTACCAAAAGAGATTTTTACAGTGAAGAAGAGGATTCAGGCACCACAAAAATTCCATTCACGGTCCCACCAAGCATTTTCAGCATACAAATTAACAAAAGATCTATTATTATAAATACAAGCAGCGCCACGCAAAACAGAAACATCGCTATCTTTGATATACACGGAAATCTTATCGATTCGAAAAAGTTTGTCAATCAAAGTATTGCTATCAATGTAAAAAATGCCGGTTTCTATCTCGTAAAAATCGGAACATTTAGCAAAGTTGTCCGATTAAAATAAGCTTGTTAAAAAAACTGGTATTTACCGTAAATGAGTTTTTAGAGGTTTCCCGATGGTAAAATTAGATCCGACTTGGCTTGAACTTCTCAAAGATCAATTTGAAATGCCCTACTTCCTCCATCTGAAAGAAGTTCTCCTTACGGAGAAAAAGAAATTCACAATCTATCCGCCGGGTTCCCAAATCTTTGCAGCACTCGACTATTGCCCTGTAGACTCTGTTAAAGCAGTCATCATCGGTCAAGACCCGTATCACAATCCGGGCCAAGCCAATGGGCTCTGCTTTTCCGTGCCGGATAACGTTCCGCCTCCACCATCGCTCCTCAACATTTTTCAAGAACTGCACGATGACTTAGGAATAGACATTCCCCAAAGCGGCAACTTGGAAAACTGGGCTCACCAAGGCGTCCTACTTCTCAATGCGAGTCTCACCGTGCGCGCACATTTGGCATCTTCCCACTCGCAAATCGGTTGGCAGCAATTTACCGACACACTCATCCAGAGACTTTCAGAGCGCAAAGAAAACCTCGTATTTCTCCTTTGGGGCGCATACGCCATCCACAAAAAAGAACTCATTGCTCCAAATCGCGGGCATCTCATCTTGGAAGCCCCGCACCCGAGCCCGCTTTCCGCTTTCCGCGGATTCTTCGGCTGCAAACACTTCAGCAAGGCAAACGCCTACCTAAAAAGCAAGGGCGTTCCCGAAATTGATTGGCGTCCTTAAAGGGCGCCAAGAGAAGATTACCTCAATCTCCGCAACTCGTTAGGCATCGGAATTTCCTTGCCGTCTTCGCCGAGCAAATAAATGTTATCTAATGAGATAAATCCCTTGCCCTCGCCACGACCGCGGAAAGCAAAAGTACGGATTTGCTTGGGGTCTAGCGACCGGATAGCCTTTCCCCACCCCTCTTGAGCAATAGCGCTCCAGAGAACCGTATCGCGAACCCAGTTCCCGTGCGTATTCTTCATCAAATAATGGAAATCATCGTAGTCTTTCACCTGTGACGATTGCACCAGAAGCTCAATATAACCGCTTTCAGAACTGTGGCTCGTCGCATAGTCGAATACGATACCCACAGACTTCGCAATTCCCGTACCAGCGAGTTCATAATGCGCCGCCGAAAAATTGGGCCAGCTCTGTTCCTTGGGCTGTTCAATCACAAAATCGTGCCGCATATAGGCGCCGGACTTTCCCGAACCCTTGAATACTTTTCCGGACATCGAAGTCGCATTATTGCCATTCGCCACCGGATACCAATTCACAGAACTCTCATTCTCGTAGTCTTGGAAAACTTCAAACGTGCGATAATTGCCACGCACGTGGAACGGAATCACCAAATCCGCCGATTTCTTATTCAATCCTTTCACGGAAATTTTGAGATCCCCATCCGCAGGCTTCATCTTGGGAACGGCAATCTTCAAATGGAAATTTTCAATACCAGCTCCCAAGGAACCGTCCACCGGTAGCACATCTTTGAAATAGTTCAGAAGTTTAGAAGCAACCGACACTGAAACAATGCGACCCGCATCTTGCGCCACTGTAAATGAGAGATCCAGAGAATCGCCTTCAAGTACGGGGCTCTTTGCAAGAGACGCCTGAATAAAATGAGGAGGCCTCGCAGCATTGAGTGCCGGATTCACCAGCAAGACAGCCACGCTAAAAGGCGGCATTTCAACAGGAAGCAAAGAATCCGACTTGCTGATCCATTCCCCCTCAGGGCCCATTCCCGGGTATGCAAAAGCCGAAGCATCATTCCCCACCCAAGTGTAGTCCTTTTTACTAAAGTGGAAAACTTCTGCGACGCGGCCCCGCAAATTCTTCGGGAGTTCCAAATTTACTTTATTCGAATTCCCTGCAAAATTTACGAGGAGGAGTTTCAAAGAATCGCCGCGAACCAAAGGATATGCAGCAACGGAAGTATCGGAAAGAACCGCCGACGCAAAAGAGAAGCCACTAGCAAGCCACCATTTAGAAGCGAGATAGATTCCGAAATATTCCGCCGAAGGAGAAAAACCGTCCCACAAATCCCACGAACCGTTGCGTTTGAGGAGATTTAAAGTCATCGACCCGGACGTACCATCCGGGCCCTTGCAAATTCCGCCGAACACATCCCACGGCAGCAAATAAAAACGGTCGGGAAAAGTAAAAGCAGCCTGAGCCATTATGTTCGCCAAGGCAGCAGCCTGCGAAGCCTGCATCGTCACATCCGAACACACTACCGTCGTCGAAAATTCCGAAAGTGCAAATCCGCGGTCGCCGCCTAAATATCTATCCATCCATTTCTTCAGCGTATCCACGCCGGCGCGGAGTTCCTTGGACTCCAAAAGCATATTCGCTTCATTCAAATTATTCGGCGCCCAATATGGATAGGAATGCATATCCACAACAGAAATATAACGGCGACCGTCGCGTTTTTCCGCAGCGGCAACCACCCGCAAAAACTCCTCCATCCAGAACGAACCATCGAGCATCCCGGAACCCTTGAGCCAGAACTCATGGGAACTATACAGCGGCCCATAAAATTCGAGCGCCGAATCTTCCGCAAGCATCGCCCGGGCAAATTCAAGGTATTTGGCAGCATATTGCCTTGCCGAAAGCGGCCCGGTCTCTTCCCATTCCCCGTCGAGCTCGTTACCGATCTGCCAAGCCTTAATTCCATATTTCTTTACTTTATTCGCATATCTCACCCAAAGGGCGGCTTCCTTCGCCGAACCCGTACCCGCATTCACGCAAATCACAGGCTTCGCATTCGGAAAGCGTTCAATATAATTCATAAAAGCATCAAAATCCCAGCGAATCCCTGTCCAATCCGTGCGCCGGAAATCGCCATTGTGAGTAGAAGTAGCGAACAACTTCGCCTCTGCATTGTTCACAACATTCATCCCACTAGAAAATACACCCAGCTCCGCAAGCTCTACTCCAGCCTTTTGAAGGTCTTTCAATTTAAATCGGATCGCCACATAACGGGCAGTCACCGGCTTGAACTTTTCCGCAGAAATTCTGCCGCTCACTTTTTTGCTCATGACCGATTTGAATTTATCCGTAATTCCCTGATGCGGAGCCGGGTAAAAGAACGAAGTGTCCGTCCAAAAGGCAAGCTCGAACGCTTTCGGCGAAAGCTTACCCCAAACGAGATAGAGCGAATCCACCGCGACAGAATGTCCAAAGTCCACAACCACCAAAGGCACGTCCGTCGAATCATAGACAGCACCCCACCAGAAAGTCGAAGAATCCCCGTCTAGCATGTTGGAGCGCCGGGCAAACCCCCAATTGTTCTTACTCGTACCGCGAAAAGCGGCTTCCCCCAAAAATCCGGACGACCACAACACCGAATCCGGAGTCCACACATTCAGGGAATCATATGAACCGCTCCCGTTCCAATGGTAATCGTTCGAAAGAGAACCGTCTGGAAACCGGAACCAAGCAAAGCCCGCATCCGTAAGCGAAGGCACCGAAAGTTCGAAGCGTTCCGGAGAATTCCAAATACCCAAGTCCGCGCCGAGAAACCCATCTGTCTTTATCGGCACGCCCGGCTTCGAAGCATCCAATTGAAGAGAAACCTCACCCGCAAAAAGCGATGGGACAATCATAGAAGCAAAAACAGCCAGAACCTAAAACCGCATAAAACCTCCGCGAGAAAAACAAAGAAAAACCATATTTAAAACTACCTTCAAACAGACCAAAAAAAACACCGTGCTAGAAAAAACTGTTTTCATCCATATACAGGACAAAGCGGAACCGGGAAAGAACTTTTTAAATCGCTGAATCCGCTTGTGCCTTGACAACTTTTTCCGCATAAGATATATTTACGCCGCAAACTATATGGGGATATAGCTCAGTTTGGTAGAGCGATAGGTTCGCAATCTATAGGTCAGGGGTTCGACTCCCCTTATCTCCACGAAAAGGCCCGCCCAACACAGCGGGTCTTTTTTTGTCTACAAAATGATAATCTATCCGTGTCCAAAACAAAAATCGGCCCCACCTTAAACATGCGGAATCAAGATAAAACCGCCGTTTTTGATAACCCAACAAAATTTTCCGCGAAATTCAGAATGGAATCGAGCCAAGCGTTTACAAGCGTTCCAAAGGAACTGATGGATCAAGTGGGGAAAGCCTTCCCCTCGCTCCAGCCCTGCGGCATTCCAATCCTCATCGGCTTCCGCTACCCCTTCCTTCAACCCATTCCCGAGATACGGAACCATTTCCATTCGCTTCGAACTCAAGAAAACAAGGGATAGACCATGGGGCAGCTCTGAAACAGATCCGGTTAAGGGAACAGCATGCAAATCGAGCACATCTCGGTGGTGCCTGAAGATGATCATCAAGCTTTTATCAAAGACATCTGTTTTTTGATTGAAATTTTCAAGCAATTAAAAGATTGCAAAATATAGAAACATATACTATATTCCTGCAAAACAAAACGTCAACTATTGTATGCTTTTCATGTTATCCATAAAGTTCACTTCTAAAGGAGCAAAAAATGAAAAAAATACTGATTGCGATGTTACTTTCCTGCTGCACGAGCTTTGCCTTGGCAGACGGATACAATTCGGAAAATAACGAAACTAGTACAGGAACAGACACCTCGGAAACCCGTACAACAGCATCCCATCATGATCAAAACGGACTTGCTGAAGGCCGTTTTGGCTTTTCGATTCTGTGGCTGGATAATCTCGGGGTTATGAAATATCCATTATGCACTCTTGTGTATGATGCATCCATAGGGAAACTCATCGGCGGTTTCTCCGCTTATGGATCCAACAATTCCTCCGCAGGATTCATCCTGTATCTTGGCGCAGAAAAGATGCTTACAAAAAAACTGCTTCCTATTGGCATCGGCGGAGCTTTCCTATATGGATCGAGTGGAAATTTCTTCGGTTTCAATCCTTATTTTCTGGCAGAGTCCGAAATCGTAAAGAATATCTCCGTAGGAATACATGTTGGATATGGCTACGATAAAGATGAAGACAATAA
>JALNVO010000062.1 GCA_023231365.1 Fibrobacteraceae bacterium
ACAGCGCGGATAGAAATACCGACAACATGACCGTTCGTTGCATAAAAGATTAATGAAGAGAATATGACTAAGAAACATTCATTTATCATTCCTTTTATTTTTGCTGTTCTGCTAAGCTTTGCGAATTCATTTGCCGCTGTAATGGAATCTGGCAATCAAACCTTGTTCGTTTTATTGAACACGGATTCAAAATCAAATAGCACACAAGCCGATGGCTCATGTTGGAACCCAGACCTAAAAACATATATTGAGACAAATATTGTCGCAAGCAAAGGACTGGTATACTGCGCCGAATATAATCCTGCCGTTAATACACCGGCGGTCTTTGCTAAAGAATTTGCTGTTTCAAATGACGCAATTCTAGTCAAAGCACAACAAAATTGGTATGACAATACTGACGATGCAAGGGTTCTTGACTTGAAGTCTAAAGGAAAAGATTTTGAGGAGATCAAGAAACTTCGCCCCGATTTGGTACCTCTTAAGTATGTTGTTATTGCAAGTGGCGCAAGTGGTCTTGCTGTTCGTGAATATATCCAAAGCAAGGACTATCAAGGGGAAATCTCTAATGTTTTGTTCTTTAACACCCCTCACGAAGGCACTGGTTTCGCAGACCAGGCCTTGTTTGCTGTAGATGATTTTAAGCTTATTGAAAAAAAGCAAAGCGCGGCATCTCTTTCTGCGCTGATCCCTTTGGCATTGACCGCTTATGTGGCAGGAGGTATTGATCAACTTCGCGACGTGATGATTTCTTTGGCAAAAGATGCCGTGATTGGACTTGCTACGGATTTTAAAAGCGAGGCGACTGAAGCATTAAAAAATAGCTATTTTAAAAATGCCGATTTGAATTCTCCCAGTCTTTGGTATTTATCGCAAGATGCCGATGAAGACGATGCGTTGTATCAAAAGTTGTTGGACAAGAATGTAAATGGAAAATCAGCTGCATTAGAAGCCCTTGGTGGTACCCAACTGCTGAATTCCTTCTCGAAGAACAACAAGTTCGACCACCCGCTTTACAATATTGCATACTCCGATGGCTTCCCCACAATTGGAAACGGACGCCGAACCCTCTCCGATTACTTTGACGCGGACAAAAATCATATTTCAAAAGCACAGTTGAAGCGTATTCTTGCCGATTCTTTGAACGCAACACTCGAACGTACCGGACTTTCTTTAGATAATAAAGATGAAATCAAAGGCAAGGTTCAAGAACTTGCAGGAGAGCTCGTTGATGGCCAAATTAGCGAAAAAGCACAAGAAATTGCCGGCGATTTGATGAAGAATTATGGAGAACTAAGCGATCAGATAAATGGCGTACTTAAAGATGAAAAGCTAAAGACCCTTGTTAGCGGTCTTTCTGAATTGCGTTCCATGAAGTGGAATAAGGATGATATTCCTGGTAATATTTTGAAAATCATCTCTTTCGTTGAAAAGTTCATTCCCGAAGAATACAAATCCGAAATTTATTCTTCCTTCATGGAAAAGTTCTCGCCCGAAGTTAAAGGCTTTGTGAAGGAATACGGCAAATGCGTTGTTGGTAAAGATGCATTAAAGGAATGTGCCAGGCAAGGCATGAAGGTGGCTGCTCAAAATCTAGCCAACTACTCATTGAACTTTTATGATGCCGGTACATTCGATGTTCCCTCTTACAGTGCAATTGGAGAAAACGTCGAGGCTTTTAAGAAAAGCACAACACAGCGGTTTGGTTACCATTTGGATGATATTGTAGAAAAATACAAAGACAATTCTGAATTCAATGATTTGCGAACTTATCAAAAAAGATTGAATGATCTTGGTCAATTTGAACAAGATCGAGTTGTTGTTGATCTAGCGTTGAATGTTGGTTGTGAAACATTGGAAAAAATTGCAGTACCTTATGGCAAAATCTGTAGAGCAGCTGAATTCGCTGTTAACATCGGTATGACGGCAGAAAGCGCCATCAAAATCAAGAATATTGCTACAAGCGCAAAGAGTCTCGAAAAAACCAAGGACATCGCTCTTTGGGCTGCACAAAATAAAGGGAAAATAATAGAGCTACAAAATAAAAATGGCGAATACAGCGCATCTCATTCCGATCTAGATGAAATGCTTTATGCAGCACCCAAGATTTCCATCGCATCTGTATTGCAAAAGACCGAAGGTCAGGGTGATTCCATTATCCCTTTGATGTTAAATGAAACTTGTAAACAAAAAGAAATGGATGTTTATGACGAAGGAACTCTTTTACAGCACTGTGAAACAGATAGCATAAAGAAGGTATATTCAAAAGCTATTAGTATTGAAAAAATTACGAATGCAAATTCTGAAATCGAATCAAATTCTAAAACGCTTTCTTTAAAATATGTCAGTTATGAAACCGACAAAAATGGAAACATTCATGCAAGAACATATTATGCTCCTTTTGAATTTTTTGTAACTCGTTCTTTTATTGACGAATTTAGATTCCAAATTGATGACATTTCTCCAGATAGCATTAGAACTATTAAAATTTATTTTAATGATAAAGTCACTTTAAATTATGAACGAAATATAGATGGAACTTGGAGTCTGTATTACAATAACGTCGAAAAGCCTATCCAAGTTTCAAAAACGTCTCCTGTTGATAAATATGGCAATTTTATTCTGCCATTAAAAGAAGTCTTACATTTGCATTCTAGCGACACTCAACTTGCAGAAGCAGAAGAAGATGGCTTGAACATTGTTAATCTTTACGTAGAAAATAATCTTGGCAAGTCAGATTCACGTCAATTCAGTTTCTATTTCCAAGCAACGGATCCTCTTATTGAAGAAGGTTGGCCAGCAAGCAATGCAACCGTCTCTAGAATGAACGAAGCATTTATTTCTTATGGCGATTTAAATTACCATCATTTAGTTACTGGCGGAAGTTTGAAAATCTATAAAATTGAAGGAAATAAAGAACTTGTTTACACAACATCATTAATTCCAACATACGACAACGAAACAAGAATTACAAAACTTACCGCTAATCTTAATGATTTTTCTGATAATATTTTACCCAATGGTGAAAAAGGTGAATATCAGTTAGATTGGAAAATTAACTACTTAGATTCTAATAGTATTGTATCTACTCAGAATGGTATTAATGAATACGAAGCAAAGGAAGCTAAATATGGTTACATTGTTTATGTTGATCAAATTGCACCAAAGCTAAAATGGATTGTAGACAATAAAATTTCGAAAGGAACAAAATCAGAAGGAACCTGGGCAACAATTGAAAATCTAGATTCTACAGAAGACCTTTCTATTCGGGCTATTCGAGCTTTTGTAGTCGGTGGCGCAAACAATAAAGATACCGTCAAACTGTATAATGATGTCCGAACAGCTGATCGTTATTACTATATGGGTTGGCCTGATTCCATAACAAGTATTTCTGGCAAGGCTAAATTGCATGTCCAAGCTTATGACTTTAGCATTCCGAGTAAAGAGATGCAAAATGCGCTTTTGAACATCTCCAAGGAAAATACAGATTCTCTTTGGGCTCTGGTTCTTGATAACCAAGGTAAATTTATCAAGGGCATCAATGGAACAGATGATTCTGTCACTATTTGGATTGACCAAAAGGCTCCGCAGATTATTGAAAATTCTGTAAAGCCCACTATTGCTAGCGACCTTACTTCAGATGAAATTGATTTCAAAAAGAAAACTACCGAAAAGTATCTTTTGAACAGCAAAGATACTTTGAAGGTTTCTTTCGAAGTTAAAAAAGACTTTTTGCTTGATATTGATTCTGCAGAGGTAACAACTAGTTTAATATTCAAAAACGCATTGAATAATAGAGAAAAAGTTTTCTACCATGATACAACAATTAAGGCATCTACATTCAAGTATGAATTTAGCGAACCCGAAGCGAACCGACTCACCGACGGTATTTATTCACTGACGGTTCAGCTAAAGGACGCTTCTGGTAATATCAGTAGCGAAAAAATTATTGACCGCATTGTAGTTGATAGAACAGCTCCTGTAGTTGGTCAGATTTATACAGGCGCACTCGCATTTACAAGCCCGGCAGATTTAGGCAATGTCACTGGATACGTTGAACAGGCCAGAGATATCGATACAAATAAATCTGATTTGACATGCTATTCTAAAATCAATTCTGCAGGAATAAGTACAAACTGGGTCTTTGTCGGAACTGAAACTACCAGCAAGAGCACCGAAGAAGAAGTTCCGCTTTCATACGCTCTTAAAAATGTCATTGGAGATAGCAAGTTACTCAATGGAACTTGGTTTGTTCATATGCGTTGCTATGACGCAGCCGCTAATGCCAGCGAAAATGTAGACTTCTTTGGTATGGGAGCTCGTTACCCGCAAATTACGAGCCCAGGTGACACATTGAATTCTATGTACTATGGCAAGGTCATTGTCAAGGGCATTGCCCCCAACCCTGTTGTGCATAATGGCGATGACAACATTGCCGAATTCAAGATTGAATATAAAAAGCACGATGAAGACGATTCCAAGTGGTCAAGCGATAGCATTACATACTTGGTCAAAGGCGTCCATGTCGAAGAACGATCTTTGGCCATATGGGGCATTCCTAATGACGCTTCTGGACTCTTTGACTTGAGGCTTTCTGTACGTGGTTGCAAAATCGATTCACTTTGCTCATGGGTTTCTACAATTAAAGAAATCCCAGTTCATAACAAGTCCGTCGATTCATTTATTCCGCAGCCCGCAATAAGCATAGTTCACCTTCCCGTTGATCAAAACCCGGGTAAAATGGATACCATTAGCTTCAAGTTGGAAGGTATCGCTGATACCGCAAAATGGACGGCAAAGGTAGCCATCAAGGTTCAATCTCCGTTGGATGATTCCAAGATGGTCTCTGCTGCGGATCTGGAAATCAATCCGATTAAGGTTTCGCCTTTTGAAGGGGAACCGATTAAGAAAATTGCTGGCCTTTCTGTATGGAGAGAAGGTGAAATTTGGAATGTCAAATGGACGGGCGCAGCTGCCGGTATCAGCAATGATTCCGGATCCGTAAAGCCGACGCTACGCGTGAAATATTTAAAGGAAAACACAACAATCTTAAATGGTTCTTCTACATCGAATAAAAATGAAACGGTTCAAAGAATCAATGCAGTGAATCTCGAAGGCATGACTATTCCTGCTTTCGATAAGATTGCAACATGGAATTTGGATGGAAATGATTTGTTGATTCAAATCCAGACGGATTCTGCATTTACAATTGATCTTTCAACCGTTGAAAAGAGCGATAGCTTGATTTTCTGTGGTGGTTCAAACAGGCCGGCTAGAGAAATTTCTTCTGCTTCTGTGGGCAATGGAGTCCTTTATGTTCACCCGAACCAGTATGTTGTAAAAATACCATTTAACGCACTTACCGCTACAAAGCTCTACCCAGGTGGCGAAAACGTTGAAATGGACATCTATGCATTCAATAACAGGAATTCCAACCAAGTAGTGTCTTATCATGATAGTTGGCGGCTGAGCTTGGAAGCTTCCGCACTCCAAACAACGATGCCCGATTCCGGAGAATTTTTCATTGGAATCGGTGATACAACCGATGAATCGGGATCTGCACTTGCAAAACAGAATTTGGGTTATACGTTCGGTTTGACAGGCCAGGCCGCAATGGTCGAAGCCTGGGTCGAAGATCCGGACGGAAAGAGAATTAGAACTCTTAAAGAAAAATCCAGGACTATTGCCGGCAGCGATTACCATGCTTATTCTTTAAGCTGGGACGGCATGACCGATGAAAACTTTGCGGCAGCGCAACCTGGGCACTACAAGATTAAAGTTTATGCATACGATAGTAAGGACAATATCATTGATTCCCTTTCTTATGACTTTGAACTTAAGTTTGCAAACACATTGGTCGAAGCCCCCAGCGCCGAAGACGGAAAGGGATATGCAGATCTTTCAATGGACGAAGCAATCGAAGACAGCATAGGTCTCCGTTTTGTTGGAAATCCTGACTATTTGCTTAGAGTGAATGCAAATATGCAGACACTCCCGACGGATGACCAACAATTTACATATAAATGGGAATGGGATCCGAATAATAAAGGCATCCAATATCCGTTTATGTACAAGACATTCAGACCGAGTCTTGGCATTTGGAGACAGCGTGATGAAATTCCGGTGACAGTCGCTGTTTTAGTAGCTTCCTATGGAGAAAGCGTAGAACATCAAACAAAATGGTCAAAAGTTGGTATTCCTTATCCATATTGTGGCATCACAGAACGCTTTTTCTCCTATAAAATCATAATTAAGCAAACTGTTCTAAAAAAATACGAGAACAATTACAATTTTGATATTTCATTGGATCCTAGCACGCATTTAGTCGCTTTTGATGAAAATGGTAATAGAGAGTACCCCATTGGGGTAGCTGTAAAGATTTTGCCCGCTTTTGAGTATGGCTCAATAAAAAACGAATACTTGGGTGGGCAAGAAGAAATTAAGTATGTAGCCAATTATGATGCAAATATTTCCTTAAACGATCATTCTTATTGGGATCGTTTTTGGAATAGCGACAATTATAACGAAGGTACGATTCTTAACGATTGGTTCAATAACTGGAGTGGAAAAAAAGTCTACTGGGAAGCTAGAGATACATCACTTACTTACGATGGAAAAAACGCTGATCTTGTACCTGACGATACTCTTGTACATTTTGTTAACAAGTGTAATCCGCAAATTCATGATAAAGATCAATATTACTTAAATACAGAATCAAGCGTCTGCGATGATAAACTTTTGGATTTAAGCACATATAACCCCAACGGAAACATGCTTACAGTTTCGGTTTCCGCAATTGAAAATACCGGATTTGCAACAGGCGACGAGGGCTTTAACGCCCCCTGCAGCGATCATAACGGTAGTAGAAACAACGTTAAAATGAATGTAAAAATCGTTGTTAACGAAGACTATTGGAATCCACCCAATGATAAATGGGGGTACAATAATCTGGCAAATAGGTATGTTCGATTCGATCCGACAAACATAACGCTGTTTAGTAATAATGGTTATATGAGCGCTGTGGCATCGAATAACATGCTTGATGGTACTTTAATTGAAAAAGAACCTAACGGAGAGAAACAAGCAAATGCTATAAGATGTATTGAAAATTGCAGTATAACGGCTTTTGAAAGCCTTGAATTGCCAATGGAGCGAAACGGAAGCAATCCGCTGCTTTTTGCTGACGAAATGGAATCTAGAAAAGATTCCTCATATTCTGTTGTGTATAGAAAATCTCGTTACAAGATGAATTTCTTTAATAGAGAAGATGAATCCGAAGCTAAATATATCGCTATGGCTGTTACAGCTACTCCTAACGATGTTGTTAATACAATTGAATCAGAAGATAACTATTCTGTTTCTAATCCCAAATTAATTAACAGTAATTACGATGTAGGTCCCCTTAACATAAATTTCTGGGTTGCTCCGCAAATAGGTTTAAACGAAGCTTCTTTCCAAGACAAAACCAACGGAAGTTTTGATTATCCTTATACAGAATCATACAATGATTTTGCATTTAAATTCAAGGAAAAATGCAAAACTGGATATAGGTGTTACAGGGGTTTGGCGTCTCGATTACATTATGGCATTAGTGACTGGAATGAGAAATTCTGGGATAGCATCTATTTAACAGATTATAAAAACAAGCATAATCTTGTGAATAATTTTGTCCTTGCTTACTTGTCTAAAGCTGGTGTTAACGACGTTAACTATAATGCACCAGTATTAGATGCAATGAATGATATTCACACGTATAATGTTCGCAGTAATGCTGATTTTCTTGTAAATAAATGGGTTGTTTCTCAAGATGGTCTTGATACTATAAAAAAAGCTGAAAACACTGAATATGGTGATGAACCACAGAGAGGAAATTTTAAGCCTAAAATTATTTCTAAAACAGCATGGAACGTCATTCCGAATCCTTCAAATAAAGGCAAATGGATAATTCAAAATGTCGGTAAAACCTATGCTACAAATTTGGATTACATTTTCTCGAAAGATTTCACACAAAATATTCAGCGAGATAACGTTGAACATAAAGTATCATTTGAATCTGTTCTTGCTCAGAATAATAAAGACACTGTTCTTACCAGTGTTTGGACTAAGAATTTAACGCTTTCAAATCCGATGATATTCCGCAGAGACACAGTGGTACGTAAAGATGGCGTTATTGATGAAAAGGATCTCACACAGCATCAGTACCTTGAAGTGAAGGATGATAATGCAAGCATTGAAAAAAATGGACATTTTGAAATTGGCATAAAGACCGATGCAACTTTCAACACTCGCATTGATGAAGTTGCAACGCTTAGAGGGCGCGTCCCTGGCGAAAATGTAGACTGGAAGTTGTTCTACTCAAAGAACGGCATGATCTTCCCTGCTGCAACCGGAACGCAAAACACTATACCAACCACAAAGCCCTACAATGTTTTGGATTACATTGATTTGAACAGACTGCAAGGCAACACATCGTTCTTCTTGACCTATGGTGGTAAAAACAGTGCCACGTACTTCCGCCAATTGGATGTGCATATTGGTACGCTTGTATCACCCAATGACAGCATGGAAGTTCACTCTATGTACGGCAACGTTTCAATTAATTTTCCGCCACATTCTTGGGGTAAAAGCAATGTCGATGTTACCGTTAGAACTATCGGTCGTGAAGATTACAATTTGACAGCATTTGAAGGAATCGATGTAGTTGGCCCGGTGATTGAAGTATTGCCGTCGCATGTATTCCCGGAAAATGATTCCCTTAGGCCCGAAATTCATAT
Organism: Fibrobacteraceae bacterium; assembly: GCA_023231365.1. Lineage (GTDB taxonomy): Bacteria > Fibrobacterota > Fibrobacteria > Fibrobacterales > Fibrobacteraceae > Hallerella. The sequence goes on from JALNVO010000062.1 coordinate 8,772, forward strand.
AATTGTCATGAGGACCGAGATTGACGAATCTAAGATAGATCCTTTGAACCTTAAAATTTATAAGCCCGATGTGGAAAACGGCAAGCTTATCCCGTTGACCACATCTACCCATAAATTCAAGGGCAATGACGAATGTGAAACAGACTGTAATAATGAATGGGATAGAGTACTTTTGAAGGCAAAAACACCCACCTTCTCCAAGTTCCTGGTTATGGATACAGCAAAGGCTTCGCATGTAGTTCTTAAGGATTCGCTCCCGACCGAAAAGGGAGAACTCGTTTGCAGAGAAATGTCTACCAAGCAGCTTTGGGCGGGTACCACCAACGGATGGCTTGAACTTTCTTATCCATGCTCTGGCAAGAGCAACTACACGATTCAAATACGCAGTGGTTCTAAGATTGCTGCAGAACACCAAGGTAAAACCGAAGATCCCATTATCTGGAAGGCCCGCAATACCGACATCAGTATCAAGGACTCCATTTACAGCACCAGGCTCTACTTCTTTGGCCTTGATGGCAAGAATGTCGAAGTTCGTAGCCCGGCAATAAAGGTTGATTCTTTAGCACCAACTTTTGTTAACGATGTCGATATTACCGTTACAGAAAACGGAACTAGCAGGAATATTCAGGTCGATGCCAGCGTTCGTGATTCAGAAAGCGGCATTGCAAAGACCAAGTTTGACCTTTATTTTGGAGGAAAACTGCTGCAAAGCAGGACTATTTTGGCAGATTCCGTGATGTCAGAAATCTTTACCATCACAAGGCCAGAACTGTACAATTGCCTTGGCTGCAAGGCTACGGTCACTGTAACCACAGAAGACTATGGTCATAACTTTGCAAAGGCAACTCTGAAAACAGATCCTCTTTACCCCTACCCCGCATCGCTTGTGCTTTGGTACCCGCTCGCCGAAGGTTCCGGAAGCAAGGGTGTAGAAGCCACTGGTTCTGGTTTGGATTTGGACCTGAGCACAGTTAGCAAGCCTTGGTGGAGTAGCAATAGATTGCACTTGTATAGCAACGACTATGCAACGACCAAATCCAGTATGGTGCAGGGTGACTCTGCAATGCCCTTCAGTATTGAAATGAAGGTCTCTGTCGGTTACAAGCCTGGTGCCATATTCACGTGGACAAGTCCTAAGCCATGGACTATCGGCATTGGCGCCGATCGCTATTATTATTTGGAAACAGAAAAGGGCCGCACCCAGTTCTCGACAAAGGCTGGAGTTGTTGCACAGGAACATGTTGTGTTCACTGTCGACGGCGACCAGGTACAATTGTTCAAGAATGGTGAACTTAAAGAAACTAAAACCATCAGCGATGAGCTTGTTTGGATTGGCGGTGGCAAGCCTATCGTCGGTAAGAACACAGAAGTTGCGATGAACGGTTATGTTTCCGACATTCGTCTCTATACGGCGGTATTGACATCTAATCAGGTTTCTAGCCTTTATATGGATAACCTTGATCTTGATAATGGCGACATTTATGCGGTTCGCGCTACAACGCTTGAACACAGCGGACTTACAACGGACCAGTCTTGCGCTATTGCAGGCAAATCTTACCTCCGCCAGCAGTCCCCTGCAACATCTGATGGGCGCATCAATTGGAACATCGATGCAAAGGCCGATAAATACAACGCATTCCTTTTGATGATGAGCAACGCTTCTGAAAAGGCCCGGGTAGAAGTCTTTGTTAACGGAGTCTCTAAGGGAATTCGCGAAATGAAATCTACGGGCGTTTGGGAAAGCCAAAAGATCGACAATCTGACCTTAAATTTGGCATCCGGCAATAACACTGTTGCAATCAGACCGATCGGTAACGTTGGTATTGCCGGCATTGCTTTGGTTTCCATGACCAAGTCCATTGATGCGGATCAGGTGGATTATGGAGAAGGAACTTGGAAAAGTCCTGCACCTCAAGTTGCAGTCAAGATGATGTACGATAACGCAGGCGACGTTACCTGGACAAGGCCTAGAATCCAACTGACGAACCTTACTTCCAGTAGTATTGCGGGCGCTAAAATCCGTTACTATTATAAGGGAGAAGGAGAAAACGTACAGGCAGTTTCGTTCTACCCGCCCTCTCCGATGCGCATTATACCCGATGACGGCAGCATTTACTATGGCGAGCTTGCCCTGACCGAAACTATTCAGCCATACGGAACTGTTTACGACGGCAAGGGCCTGCAGATAGGCTTGGAACGTATGGATTGCAACTTTCCCTGGAACATCCTGGATGACCCGAGCTACACCACCGGCGCCGAGAACGGCTACGTCGATGGAACAGGCATTGCGGTCCTTGATGAAAACGGTACATTGCTGAACGACTGGGCGTGCTTTGATTCCGATGGACCTGCAACGAATTCCAGGAAGAGTGCGATTGCTTACGCAAAGGACGCCAAATATGGTTCGAACCAGTCCAGCAACATCACGATGTATGTTGAAAATGATGGATCTGTTGCCATTAACGGCTTTGAAATCCGCTACTACTATCGCAATGGCGATGTAGAAAACAAGGTGGATGTTTACAGCAACCAGTTTGCAATGCAGTCCGTCGTGCAGGCTGGCGGCAATTTGAACTACGTGTCGTTCGTTTACGATAATGTCATCCTGAATCCGGGCGAAAAATCCGATTTCGGGAACGGCGTGCAGTTCGAAATACATCTGCCGAACTGGGGAAACAGCTTTGATGCAAGCGATGACCCCTCTAACCATGGCTTGAACGAAGCTACATTCGCGCAGGCTGATTCGATTCTGGTGTTGGACCTTAACGGAAACCTTCTGTGGGGTTCTGTGCCGCAGCCCAAGTTCAGTTCGGAATACAAGTACAAGGATGCCAACGAAGACCTGATTCACGTTGAAGGAAACATAATCTATGTAAACGCGCCTGAAAAGGCTAATTACACCCTCGAGACAGTGAACGCTGTCGGAATGCCCCTGGTGCAGATATTTAGCGGAACCCTGGGCGAAGGCGAGCATTCGATTTCGATAGAGAACAAGACATTCAGTCCAGGAAGCTACCTTGTTCTTAGAAAGGGGACAGAGATACTTTCTTGGAAACTCTTCAAGTAGGATACCAAAATGAAAAAGAACAATTTACTTTGTTTGTTAACAACTATTGCCGCAATTTGCCTTGCAGCATGCTCCGAAGATAGCAACGGCTGGAGTGCAAAGGACGTTTGCCCCGAAGACGGTGTGAATGCCTACGGCATGGCAAACCGCGGCACATTCACCGACGAACGCGA
>JALNVO010000063.1 GCA_023231365.1 Fibrobacteraceae bacterium
ATCGTCCAGAGCGGCATCTCGGCAACAAAGACAAGCAAGCTTGTCTTTGCTCCTCTCGATTTGTATGCGGTTCACTTAACCAAAGCAGTTTTTAGAGGTGTCCTCTATATAAAAACTAATGTAAACTAGTTTGAATTAGGACTGTTATGAATTTCTTGCTTTGGGTAGGCTTAGTATTCTCGTAAGTTTTTTACGCAAAGAATTTCCCGTTTCTATTTTTCGTTTTTTTTCAATTATACTGGCCACGCGTCATGTCGCGTAGGTCGATCTCTCACTTATATGAAGCACTCCTGTAAACAGGCTACATCTTTCCTAGCATCGTCAGCTCTCCGTACTTGTCCTCTTTCAATTGATCCTGGATGTAGGCCGCGATCTTTGCCTGTCGTATCGACATAGTAGCCACGGCACCAGAATTCCCTGTTCCGATATTTATATTGCAGCTCCGGATATCTTTCGTAAATCATCAGGCTGCGCATCCCCTTCAAGAATCCCATGAATCCAGAAACGGAATATTTGGGAGGAATTTCCACAAGCGTGTGTATGTGATCGGGGCAACACTCCGCCTCGACGATGTTCACCTGTTTCCACTGGCAAAGGGTGCGGAGAACGCTTCCTATTTCCCGACGTTTTCCTCCGTAAAATACTTTCCGCCTGAGCTTGGGAGCGAAAACGATATGATACTTGCAATTCCACGTTGTATGGGCCAACGTGTGATTATTGCTATTATTCATCTGTGATCCTTTGGTTCTTTGTGATGCAGTTGGCTGACCCGAGTTTCAATTAATCATAAGGCGAATGCTGCAGTCGTGCTTGCACGAATATTGCTGAGCCGAGGTTAATGTTTACGTAGTAAACAAATGTAGCCAAGGGATTTCTTATATGCCGAGGATGGAACGCCAAAAGGCTAAACGGGACCACCGGACTCGCCGGTGGTTTTGAATGCATACAAAAAAGCCCCGGCGGCAAACCGGGGATTTTTAATTTATGTTCAACTTTAATTATGCCGTAGGCAGGTCTTCAATACTTGTAGAGAGAAGATAGGCATTGACAAAAGGTTTGAGTTTGCCATCCAATACTCCCGATGTATCGGATGTTTCTTCATTTGTACGCAAGTCCTTTACCAATTGATAAGGCTGAAGTACATAACTCCGGATTTGAGAGCCCCACTCGACCTTCTTCTTGCCGGCCATACGGGCATCGCGTTTGGCTTCTTCTTCCTGCTTGTAATGTTCCGCAACCATCGTTGTGAGCATCTTCAAAGCAGTAGCACGGTTCTGGATCTGGGAGCGCTCCGTCTGGCAACTTGAGACAATTCCCGTAGGAATATGAGTCATTCGCACAGCGGAATCCGTCTTATTTATGTACTGACCACCAGCGCCCGACGAACGGTACACATCGACGCGGATATCCGCCGGATTGATGTCGAACTTAACGTCTTCATGTTCCGGGTAAAGATACACGGCGCAGAAACTCGTGTGGCGGCGTGCATTGGCATCGAACGGACTGATGCGGACCAAACGGTGAACGCCAATCTCCGAACGGAGAAGCCCATAAGCATAATCATCCTTGACTTCAATCGTTGCGCTGTTGATGCCGGCTTCTTCACCTTCTTGCACATCAACTACGCGGAAATCCATTCCTTCGCGTTCCAAAAAGCGTTTGTACATACGGAAAAGCATATCAGCCCAATCATGGGCTTCCGTTCCTCCAGCACCTGGATGAATGGAGAGGAGAGCCGGACACGCATCATCCGGTCCGTTCAGCATCTTGCGGAATTCCATTGCATCGACTTTTTTGACAAGTGCGGAAAAATCCGTTTCTACACTGTCAAACAATTCTTGCGAATTCTGTTCGGACTTGGCCATCTCATAAAGCTCGGAGAGATCGTTGCAAGAAGCAGAGACCTCGTTCCAATCCGAGATAATCTTTTTGAGAGAAGTAATCTTTTTAAGGAGCAATTGAGCTTTGTCTTGATCGCTCCAAAGTTCGGGATTCCCCGATTCACGCTCTAAGACCGAGAGTTCTTCTTCTTTAGACTCTAAGTCAAAGATACCCCCGTAGCTTGTCTACGCGCAAGCGGAGCGCGGCCAAACCAGTATGAGTCGTAGTCGGCATTACTTGGAACCTCCGATCGGATCCGTCGGTGTATAATCGGCATTCAGGTATTGTACCTTGTAGACCTTGGCAAGCTCATCGAGATAAGCTTTGATCTTCATCTGGCGGTCCTGTTCTGCCTGCACGCGGAGGATATAATCAATTTGAGGCTTGTAACTATCCATCTTGCCGTCGTTCTTTTCCGTCAGCATAAAAATTTGGAGGCCTTCGCTCGTGGAGAACACGCCGGAAATGTCGCCGACTTTAAGCTTGTCGATCGCCTTCGCGAAATCGGCACCCTTAGACTTGGCAATGAATTTATTCATCACACCACCCGTCTTCCGGGCATCGGAATCATCGCTGTATTGTGCGGCGAGGGTGGCAAAGCTCGCTTTGCCCAAGCGGACCTGTGCAGCGAGCCCCTTTAAGAGTTCTCGTTTGTCTGCGACAGCTTGGGCCGTTTCCCCCTTCTTGGCTTTCAGAATGATACGAGCACCGCTAATCGTGTCATTGATAGAAACCTTGTTCTTATTGAGTTCCCAATAAGCGGCAATTTCCTTGTCGGTAGGATCCTTCGGATAGGGAACCTTCTTCTCAAGAATAATATCACTCTGGAGCTGCTGCTGAATCTTCTCATGGAATTGCGCCTCGGTAACTCCATTCTTCTTCAGTTCCTTATTGAACACTTCAATACTCGGATATTGGGCTTTGAAAAGTCTTTCAACGCTATCGACACGAGCCTGCGGAGCCTTAATGCCCTGCTTCTTGATTTCAAGCTTGAGAAGTTCCTGCCCCACTAAGTTGTCGATGACAGCCCAGCGCAGCTGCTTTTGGGCCTCAGGAGGAATTTCGCGGCCCTTGGCCTGCTGTTCACCGAGAACTCTAGTAAGGCTGTCCACACGGCCCTGGGTGATTCCGATCTTGTCCACGCGGATCACATCAAAATTTTTACCGTTCATAAGCTGGGCAGAAGCAAACGCGGCTGCGAGCATTACTGGAATAACGGATTTTTGCACATAGCTAGAAAAACGCATAAACGTCCTAGGTTAAAATTGACGCCGACAATATAGAAAAGTCAAACAGCCGGAGCATTGGAAGAATCGGCAGAATCCTTGCCCTTGAACGCGGAAACGATATCCGGAACGAGGTCCGCCACGCGAGAAACGAGAGAATTGTCGCGGGCGACGGGCATAATCCGCACATCTTCGCCAGTAATGACGACAAAAGCCACCGGATTAATGGAAACTCCGCCGCCGGAGGCCGACAAGTCTTCTTTGCGCCCGCCAAGGCCAAAGCCCATAGAAACGCGACTCACAGGAATCACGGTTGTCGCACCAGCTTGAATGGGCTTTCCCACAACAGTTTCCGCTTGAGAAACCATGCGAAGTTTTTCGAGAATTGTTTCTGCTAAAGTATCGATCGTTGCCATATACCCTCAATTATACATTATTCTTTGGCATCGTACACGCTCTTCGCCACTTCGGCAAAGCGCTGTTGTAAATTTTCTTCGCTTAAAAACCCCCAAAGGCATACAATGCGACCGCCTTTGAGTCTCATCGCCATTCCGCGCTCCCCTGCTCCAGCTTCAAAACGGAGCGTATCCGCACGGAAAATTTCCCAACGGCCGCTTTTGCCTAGCCCGAGTATCCAGGAGTTCCATGCACCGTCGGAAACATAGCCCCAGCTGCGCGCACAGTTCCAGCGGACATCTCCACCCGCATAACCCTGCACGAGCATCGGAAATCCGGACTCCACTCCGAGGAAGTTTTTCATCTGGATGGAAGACTCGTCGAGTTCGCGATCCGCAAAAGGAAGACTCAAGAATTCCTGCGGAAGCCCTTCCCTATAGCCCGGAAAGGATCTCACCAACTGTTCAAGGACACCTCGGTCATAGGGCCGCAAGCGGCTGTAGCGAAAAATGAAAAGCCTCTTGCCTGCGCGCATCGCAAATTCCAAATTTTCCCCCTCCGTCACCGGAATTTTTTCCTGTACAAGTCCGCTGTTCAAGAAAAAAGCAAGCGCAGACATGTCGTCATCAAAATCGAGAATCCGCAAATGCAGGGAATCGCCCGGCGTAGGTACATATTCCAAATTTGCAGAACTCAAAAATGAATAATCCTTCAGCATCCAAGCTGCGGGAAGATGCGCATCCGCAGAAAGCGAGCCATAATTTTCAACAAGCACAGGCCCCTTTCCCTGATAAGCGTACTGGTAAAGATTCAAATCAGAAAGATCCTTTTCTCCAAACTCGCAAGAAACAAGACCAGTGGTCAATGCAAGCAAGATCACCTTGAAAAAAGTTACTTTATACACAACCATCGCCCTTACTTTTTGTGCAGAACAGAGCCAGCGGACAGCGCAAGCAATTTTCCGTATGCTCGCTACAAATATAGCTGCTTTCGCCTTTTTCAAGAAAGAATTGGAATGCGTGGGAAGCGATCAGCGGATCCTCCTTGCAGAGCGTTCTGCAAAGCGTTTCGCCCAAATACCGCTTTTTCTTTTCGTCCATTTCCGAAAAGCGGAGTTCCTTGCCTGGCCCGATAAAACCCATCCATTTGCGGATTCCGAAAGCAAACGGAATCGGCGGATTTTTTTCATTGTGGATAACGTTCAAGCCGCGTGGAAGAGGTTCTGCCAAACGGGAAATAGCGAGAATCGCCTTTGGGCGGTACGCGCCCTTTCCCATAAAAAAGATTTCGCCTAAATCGCGGCATATTCCTTTGTACGAAGTCGAGGAGAACCAACCCGCCAACGGAGAACGCTTGCGCACAAAATTTCCGACACTCCAAAAGATTCCGGGGACCTGTTCTTCCAATTCCCAATCGTAAGAGCCCTTGCCTCTCCGCACGGCCGCAGCAATTTTAGATTCTTCCGGCAAAGGAAACGTCCAAAGCCGTTCGTGAGGAAAATCGAGAAAGAGTTCTTCAAGGACTTTTGAAACGAGAATTAGAGGAAGCTCCTGCGATATCGCAGTCCCCAAAAGCACCCATGCGATGCGGGCTTCAAGTGAGCAAGCCTTGCCCGCAACGGCAACAATGGGATCCGGCACAGAAGCAAAAATCCGAACGAATTCATTACTCGCCCGCATTTCCTCCTGATGTTCCTTTTCCCAGCGCATCTTTTAGCAAAGAGCTTCGCCGACGCGGATACTCGTTCCCAAGCGGGACAGGAAAAGATCCGGATGGCGGATGCAAACATTTTTATCGGCAATGAGAATGACCGTGCTCCCCATTTCAAAGCGACCGAGCTCGCCACCTTTTTCAAAACGATATTCGCACCGGGGAGTATAATCCAAGCGGGGAGACCTGCGCGAAAGCTTGCCCATATTAGTAATCCAATCCGGAGCATAATTCACCGCAATACGGCCCACATTCGTAGCCCCGACTTTCACAAGCAGCATTTCTCCGCCCCCACTGAGTAGAATGCGGGTAGTAATGCGTTCATTTATTGCAAATAAACCCTCAACGCGTTCCACGCTCCAAGAGTTCACCGGCCAAAGCGTGCCCGGAATATAACTCGCCGAAATCAATTTTCCGGAAACAGGAGAATGAATGCGGTGATAGTTGAACGGAGCAAGATAGATCGTCGCAAAGCGGCCACCCGCAAACCTGGAAGCCAAAGCCTCGTCGCGCAATAGATCTTTCAGGGAATACAACTTGCCCTTCGTCTGTATCAGTTCCAATTTTTCACCAGCAAGCGGACCCGCTTGAGAAACTTTTCCATCCACCGGGCATACAACTTCCGAATCCGCAATGGGCCGACGGCCCGGGCAAAGCGTGCGGATAAAAAGCTCGCCGATATTTGCATAATCCGAAAGAGGCTTGCTCGCCTCCGCCATATTGAGTTTGTAAGCTCTGGCAAACAAAACTTTCGCCAATCTGGAAAAAACCGGTACTTTGAGGTTTACAACACTACCAAAAAATCGCGAAGCAAGATTCTTCGGCAACAATTTCATAAAAACGTAGTAGGGTGAATTCATCAAGTAAAATGTAGAATGTGCGAAGGAAAAAATTTTTTAGAGGGGGAAAGAATTCCCCCCGCAATCGCCCATCCTCATCTTTCATAAGGCATTGGCTTTTGCGCCCCCTTCACGCAAAAAATCAGATCTTTGATTTAAGCACCTATTCACGCCACCCCTAAAAGGGGGGGGGGCTATCTAAATCAAGACATGCCGAACAGATTTTCTTGGTTCTCCTGTTCACAGACCTTCTTCTGCTGAAAGCGGACATATTTCACGACCACCTCTCATTCACTTCGACAGTGCTTACGAAATAGCCGGTCGACCAGAAATGCAAGCCCCAGTATTTTTTGCGAAGATCCTTATGACGGTCGAATATCTTCATCGCGCTCCGGCCTTTCAAAAAGCCGACCACAAAGCTCCCACTCTGATCCGGTGGTATTTCAAGAACCAGAAGGACGTGATCCTTCTGTACGTTACCCTGAATTATCGTCGGGAGCTTCCATTTGCAAAAACGGCGGATCACGTCGCGGACATGAAAGCGGACCTCTCCGTCCATCACCCGGAATCTATATTTTGGGCACCAGACGATGTGATACTTGCATTCGTAGACAGTATGACTTAGTTTCTTTAATGATGAGGGCTTTTCATAGCTATAGAATACGGAAGCCCCCCGCAGAGCACGGGGCTTCCTCTGACTCAAAATTCCTTTGAGGTCATAAATCGAGCGACAACGAAGGCAGGGATGACGGAAAAGCACACGCAACGCGTGTCCCGAACAGGTGAGGAACAAGATACTCCGAATGAACGCGAGCAAAAAACAGGTACTCTCGGCATTAGTGGTTAACGAGACTCCTTAGCGCTTCAGCGCTTAGTACCAAGCGATCCCTTTGGATGCAAGAAGATTGGAAAACCATACAAAATAAGCGTCGCACCAATACTAGTCTCGAAGCATTCGGCATCCGCTTCGGCACCTCAATCATGATAGCAAAGGTGTTCGCTACCTGCAATGCTCGGCTTGAACACTATTCGACACTTTGAAAAGACGACTGTTACAAAAGCCGAATACAGCGGCAAAACGCGCTTTGAAATTGTCAAGGCTCGGGCTACAGGACTTTAGCCCACTACCTGCGAAGTACTGCAACTGAGTTGTTGCGGTGTCACGTTGTTCCATCCTCACCCCTGCGGGGCCGGCCTAGAGTCCGGCTCTTCGAATCCTGACGTTCCCCGGATGGGACAGCACTCTCTTCATAGAAAATGAATCGTGAGAAGAGCCCATAATACTATCGGTCCCAAAGCACGCATAAAAGAGAAATGTACCTTCCGCCGCCGCAGATTCTTTTCAAACACGACAGGCTTTGACATTACAACCAAAATTTTTACTCAACGCCGGAATGGACATTCAAAATAAAAAGCACATTCCAATCCAAAGCAAGAAAAAAGTTGCCACATTCTGAATCCGATGAAAATACAAATGGACTAAGGAAGGTTAGAAGAATATGCAAACTTGTCTGCAATCGAACTGGAGAAAAGATTTAGGAAATTAGAGCTTGGGTTCCAAACAGCGGGAGCTTTTATTTTCAAACAGATCCGTCGCAATTACGCAATTGTCTCAAAATTTCGAGATTCAGACGTTTTTGTTTTTATGATTTACTTACACGCTTTTTTTGAGTTAAAACAGGCAGTTTTCTATTGGCACAAGTTTTGCATAAAGAAAAACGTCGCACGGCGACATCCTTTAATTCCGAGGTAACAATGAATAGATCCATCGGCAAATCCCTTTCCCTGATTGCAGCATGCGCCTTAATACTTGGCACAGCCGGTTGCAGTGAAAAAAAAGAGAGCGCGGCAAAACCAGAAGAAACCATTAAAGTCGGGCTTCTCCACTCTTTGACAGGGCCAATGGCCATTAGCGAAAAAGCGGTGCGCGATGCAGAAGTACTCGCCATTGATGAAATCAACCAGTCCGGCGGAGTGCTCGGAAAAAAGATTTCGTTTGTAGAAGAAGACGGCGCATCCGAACCTTCCACTTTTGCAACAAAAGCGGAAAAGCTCATTGATATTGAAAAAGTCGCAACTGTTTTCGGCTGTTGGACATCTTCGTCCCGCAAAGCAGTAAAGCCAATCTTTGAAGAATACGGTTCCCTCTTATGGTATCCTGTGCAGTATGAAGGAATGGAAATGTCCCCGAACATCGTCTATACGGGAGCGGCTCCAAACCAGCAAATTGTCCCTGCCATCGAATACTTGATCGGCAAGGGATACAAGAAATTCTTCTTGCTCGGTTCCGACTACGTATTCCCCCGCACAGCCAACATGATCATCAAGGCTGAAGTGAATGCCGCAGGCAAGACTGTCGTAGGCGAAGAATATGCAGATATGGATCAGACAGACTTTGCAGCGATTATTTCCAAGATTGAAGCCGCCAAGCCCGATGTAATCGTGAATACGCTCAACGGAACAGGCAACGTGTCTTTCTTTAAACAGATGTCCGAAAAGAATTACACAAGCAAGGAGTATATGACAATGTCATTCTCCATTGCCGAAGAAGAAGTAGCGACAATCGGTCCTGCAATTCTCAAAGGGCATCTCGTTTCTTGGAATTACTACCAGACTACCGATACGCCGAAGAACAAGGCTTTCGTCGCTGCTTACAAAGCCAAATTCGGAGAATCCCGCGTCACTTCCGATCCGGCTGAAGCCGCCTATGACGCAGTCTACCTCTGGGCGGATGCTGTGAAAAAAGCAGGCAGTACAGAAATTTCGAAAGTCCTCGCCGAAGTCCGCACCGGAGACGTTTCTTTCGATGCTCCAGAAGGATTGGTGAAGATCGACGGCAAGAGCCAGCACTTGGCAAAGACCGTCCGCATTGGCGAAGTAGCCGAAAACGGGCTCATCAACGAAGTGTATTCAACGCCTAGTCCAGTTGCTCCAGATCCGTACTTGAAGAGTTACGATTGGGCCGTCAAAGCAGGAATCCAGCCGCTTCAATAATTTGTCCTAACATCCTGAGAAGGCACTCTGACTCTCTGGATTCAGAGTGCCTTTTTAATAACAAAGTAAATAGTTTATACATCCGTCTTCAAAGAGGCTTTTGTGGATCATTTTGTCACCATACTTTTTAATGGAGTGAGCCAAAGTTCCATTATACTTCTGACTTCGCTAGGGCTTGCCATTACATTCGGGCTGATGCACGTTATCAATATGGCACACGGTGAATTTGTGATGATCGGAGCCTATTCTACTTATGTGGTGCAACAAATTTTTGTGCGATACCTTCCCGAAAGCATTGGAAGTATATACTATTTTGCAGCAATTCCCGCGGCATTCCTCGTTGCATTTTTCTTGGGCAGCCTGCTCGAAAAGTTCGTGATTTCAAGATTGTATGGCCGCGAAATAGATAGTCTGCTCGCCACTTGGGGAATAAGCCTCATCCTGCAACAAGCGGCGCGGACAATTTTTGGAACGCAAGGTGTAAACGTAACCGCCCCTGCTTTTTTGCAAGGCGGCTTCAGCATTGGCAATTGCACCTTCTCCTACAACCGGCTTTTTATCATCCTTCTCGTCGTGTTTTGCATGATCGCAATCTGGTTCATTATGTACAAATCCCGCTTCGGCAAACAGATGCGTGCCGTGATGCAAAACCGACCAATGGCAATGTGCATGGGAATCAATTCCCGCAAGATCGACAACCTGACATTTGCGATAGGTTCAGGATTTGCCGGTATCGCCGGCTGCTCTATTGCACTTTTAGGCTCCATCGATTCTACCGTAGGGCAAAGCTACATCGTGAACGCTTTTATGGCAGTCGTTCTCGGCGGAGTCGGCAAACTCATCGGCACAGTGCTCGGCTCAGGGATTATCGGCATGGCTAGCATTTTCACGGAGAACTATACGTCTTCCACAATTGCCAAGGCCATCGTCCTTCTGATCGTGATCATATTCCTACAGAAGAGACCGCAAGGATTGTTTGTCATCAAGAGCCGCAACTTGGACTAAATGGGTGAATTTATATGTTCAAATATTTTGAAAAATACGGATGTAATTTAACATTCAGTACAATCGTACTTGTACTAGCCGTGATGCCCGTGCTCTTTATGCTCGGCATTTTGAGCGGCACGTCTACACTTCTTTTTCTAGGAAAATGCATCGCTTTTGCAATCGTCGCAATAGGTCTCGATCTCATCTGGGGCTACACCGGAATTTTGAGCCTCGGACATGGTCTCTACTTTGCTCTCGGCGGCTATGCAATGGCGATGTACTTGAAGCTCCAAGCTACAGGCGGCAACATCACCGACTTTATGCACATCGGAGGTCTCACGGAACTCCCCACTATTTGGAGACCTTTCCACACACTTCCCATTACATTTATCATGATAGTTCTCGTCCCGTCCATTCTAGCATGGATCATAGGTTACTTTATATTCAAAACCAGAGTCAAAGGCGTTTATTTTTCCATTATTTCTCAAGCTCTCACTTGGGCCGCATGCTCTATCTTTATAGCTCTTTCACCTTATACTAACGGAAACGTAGGCATTACAGAAATCAAGTCCATTTTCGGCAGCATCAAAGGCGGAGCAAACCAAGGAAATCTGTTTTTTCTCTTCTATATGTCCCTTGCAACACTCGTCGGAGTATACGCGTTTTCCCGTTTTCTCGTTTCGCGCAAGTTCGGAAAACTCCTCGTCGCTATCCGCGATGGTGAAAACCGCACCTACTTTTCAGGCTACCCTGTGAGCCGTTACAAGAATTTCATTTACGTTCTTTCGGCTGCATTCGCAGGCATTGCCGGAGCTATCTTCGTTAACTTCAACGGTTGCATAACTCCTTCACAAATGACCATCTCCTACTCCATCACAATGGTCATCTGGGTTGCCGTCGGCGGCAGAGGAACCATCATCGGAGCTGTCATTGGAGCTTTCCTCATCAATATCTGCGAATACAATCTGAGTTCGGGTAGCACGGTCGAAATCTGGCAATACATCATTGGCGCCATTTTCTGTCTTTCGATCCTTTTCTTCAAGGGAGGACTCGTTGGGCTTGCACAAGAAAAAGTTCCGCTATTTATGCACAAATTAGCTGCAAAAGCGTCAAAAGCCTAGGAGTATACTATGGAATTGCTATCTGAATATATACTTGAAATCAATCATATCTCCGTTTGCTTCGACGGCTTTTACGCTCTTACCGATGTTACGACAAAAATCAAGCGCAACAGCATTCACTTCTTCATCGGACCGAATGGCGCAGGCAAAACGACTCTTCTCGACATTATCTGCGCAAAAACCAAGCCCACGTCAGGCACAGTTGTTTTCAACCCGATGTACAAAGAACCGATAACACTCACCGGAATGCCAGAATATGAAATAGTGTGGAACGGAATCGGGCGCAAGTTTCAAGTGCCATCTGTATTCGTGAACCTCACCGTCGAAGACAATATGGTGCTTTCACTCAGCGGAGGCAAACGGATTGTGGATTCCATTCTGCGAACTCCGAGCGATGAACAAAACGAGCATATCAATTCCCTCTTAAAACAAGTCGGCCTCTTTGAAAAGAAAAATTTCCGCGCAGGAGCTCTCGCCCATGGCGAAAAACAATGGCTGGAAATTGCCATGCAACTCGTGCAAGAACCAGAATTGATAATGCTCGACGAACCAGCAGCTGGAATGGGAAAACCGGAAACTTTCAAAAGTGGTGAAATTCTAAAGAAAATCAAAAAGGATTGCACCATCATCGTCATCGAGCACGATATGGATTTTGTGAAGCAAATCGCCGATACGGTCACCGTACTCCACGAAGGAAAAATTCTGATGGAAGGTTCTGTAGAAAGTGCCCTCGCCGACAAGACCGTACAAGCGGTCTATTTGGGGCGCGGAAAAGAATAGCTGAGGACAATTTATGCTGAAAATAAAAAA
>JALNVO010000064.1 GCA_023231365.1 Fibrobacteraceae bacterium
ATAACAATGTCGCCTGTTAGGGCAAATACTGGGATGAAGTCGTTGGACAAGTAAATGCCTGCCAATGTACATGCGATGATGTTTGCCGCTCCAGCTGCGCTCACGATGATGGCGTAAGTCCAAGTGGCTTTGCCTTTGAGTAAAGTGGAAATGAGGGATGTCCTTGCTGCTTGAAATAGAAGGGAAAAAGACAAAGTCCTGAGAATGTATCCGCTGCAACTGAGATCTTTTTCTGTCCACGACACGGCAAAGAATAAAATTTTTAGGAATTGCTGCGGGAAAAGCCAAAGTGGGGATGAACATGCTGCAATAAATAGTGTGAACAAACAGATGTCCTTTATATGAATGTTCTTTTCGGCGTCTGAATGCTGCGTAACCAAGCTTGAAGAGATGAAGTGCACCATAATACCGGAACATAATATGAGGATCTTGTTTGCAAAATTATAGGAACTGAGAAATTCTGCAGATGCGAATTTATCTGCAACATATAAGCCGATAGGTATATAAGCAAATGCCGCAAAACTGGACAGTGCGTAGGGAATCGCCGAAACGATCATCATTCTAACGAAGCGAAACGTCCTGCTTGAAATTTTGAGCAAGGACTTGTCGAATGCATTGGTTACACCGAAAAAGAATGCCGGTAATGCAGACAGTACCATTGCTAGGGCTATTGAGGCTATTTGGTCGAATTTAAAATAAAGAAGAGATACTCCCATGACTATGCAATAGGATAGGGAATGCAGTAGCTTGGAAATGAATAGCTTTTTCCAGAATTTTCCGCAGATAAAGTACCAGTCAAAGAAGGCGTGTTGAAACATTAAGCCGAATATGAGAATTAGCTCTCCATAAAAGACGGGATGCCCCCTTCTTACGGTAAATGCGAAAATGAGCATTAGAACAGCGGTTGCAACTGTACAGAAAAATCGCAGTTGTAGGACATTATGAAAAAGAGAACCTGATGTAGCTTTTTTGCCGAAAAAAGCTAGTATCAAGGTGTTCATTCCAAAATCAGCAATAGCACAAAAGATAGAGTAATCGGTTTGCAAAATACCGAAAAAACCATACTCCGATGTTCCTAAATTTCTTGCGATAAGGTTTTGAACAAGAAAGGAAACTCCTTGAATAAGAAAATTGACTAGCGCAATGAAAACGCCAATTTTAATGTTGCGGAAAACTTGAAGCACAACGTAAAAATAAAAGATTTTTGCTGTAACGGCATTTTAATTGTGAATTTTATATATTTTGCGCATGGGTTTTTTACAAGGTCAGAGCTCTTTTTTTCAGCCTGGACCGCCGGCTAAGCCTGGTGAGGCTTATCTTCCCTTAGTTCAGTTTTTGATCCAGGAAATCCGCGGAAAGACCGTTCTGGATCTGGGTGGCGGCAAGGGGGCTTATTCTTTAGAACTAAAAAAAGCGGGTTATGATGTCATTGTTGCTGACATTAATGCTGATTCGTTGAAGGTCGCATCGGATCTTGGCCTTAGAACGCTTAATTTGGATGAAAACAAAACCCTTGGCGAGAACGTTGCGGATACAGTGATTTTAATCGAGGTCCTCGAACATGTGTCCGATCCGAGAGCTTTTTTACAGAATGCGATGTCGGCTGCTCGGAAGCGGGTTCTTTTCTCGTTACCTTGTACAGAGGATTTTAAGTCTTTGTTTAATGAGGGCTTGACTTTTGCGCACATTGCTGTTTCAGACCATCTATGGCATTTTTCTTATCAGGAAATGAAGGGCTTGTTGGATTCCTTTCATGTTCCGTATCAGTTACGAATGGGGGATTTTTTATTCCCTAGAGCTCCGATGATCCTTTTTAGGAAAAGGTATAGAGGCCCGCTTGGATATCTTGCTATGCTTCCTCTGCGTTTATTGAATAAATTGAAACTTATTCCTAAAAGTATTCCGTCCCGTTTTTATGGTATTATCGAAAAGCCGTGAAATGGGGGCTTTTTATCATAGCCGCGTTTTGAAATTTTCACAAAAGTTGTGAAGTAGGGATCTTGATTGCGTCAAAAAGATAAAACGGTTGAACACATATCAGGTTTTTTGTATTTTTGGGCTTCGAAAACGCGAGAGTGGCGGAATTGGCAGACGCGCCAGACTTAGGATCTGGTGAGCAATCGTGAGGGTTCGACTCCCTCCCCTCGCATTTTTTAACAACGCCTTTACATAACGGAGATCCCATGAACGTTTCCATTAAAGAAACCAGCGCAACAGTCCGCAACATTGAAGTTGCTATTCCTCAAGACGCTTTGAACATTCCTTTTGAAAAGAAAGTTTCCAAGTACAAGAAGGAAGTGAAGCTTAATGGCTTCCGCCAAGGCCAAGTGCCGAAATCCCTCATCATCAAGCAATTTGGCGACATGATCCGCCAAGAAGCTATGGATGATCTTTTGAACCAAGTGATGAGTGATGAACTCAAGAAGGCGAACATTGTCCCTGTAACGCGCCTGAAGATTGAAAACTTCAAGGATGACAAGAAGGGCGATATTACGTTTACGGCTATCGCAGAAGTGGATCCGGTAATAGACATCAAGGGATATGAATCCCTTGGGATCAAGATCATGGATGTTGTCGTAAGTGATGAAGAGATCAACGATGAGATCAAGCACTTGATGCAGATGTGGTCTGAAACGGCTTCTGTGGACCGCGAGTCAAAGAAGGGTGATGTTGTCGTTGGAAACTATCTTGAAGTTTCTATTGATGGAGAGAAAAAGGATATTCCTGAAGAACGCGAATTCCGTTCTCTTCTCGGCGAATCTGCTTCTCCGGGATTTGACGAAGGCCTTATGGGTGTCAAGAAAGGTGAGGTGAAGGACATTCATTTCATTTACCCGAAAGATCACAAGGACGAGCAGTTCCGCGGCAAGACTGCCGATTTCAAGGTGGAAGTGACGGATGTCCGCGAAATCCGCGCTCCGAAGATGGACGAAGAGTTCTTTAAGAAGGCCGGCGTAAAGGATGAGGCGGAACTTCGCTCGAATATTCAGACGAGCATCTTGAATAACAAGAAGCAGAGTGCAAAAGCCAAGGCTGTGAACGAAGCGATTGAAAAGATCATTACTGCAAATCCGTTTGATGTTCCGAATGCCCGTGTTGTTGACCTCATCAAGTATAGCCTGAAGCGCCATGCGGAAGGTAATGAAGAGGTAGAACCGACCGACGAACAGGTGAAGACGCTCGGTCCCGAAGCTGTCTATGAAATCAAGAAGCACCGCATTCTTGACTTTATCGCTAATAAGGAGAAGATTAAGGCTAGCCAAGCTATGGTCGATGCCCGCATTGAAGATCTCGCTAAGAGTTACAATGTGGATTTTAAGTCTTTGAAGGACCACTTCCGCCAGTCCGGTCGTACTGTCGCTCTTCGCGACGAGCTCCGCATCGAAGCTGCCGCTGACTATATTGTTGGCATCCGCCCGGTGACAGAAGAAAACTCGACAGAAACAAAGTAACTTAAGAAGGATGGTCAATGGTCATTCCTACAATTATTGAAAATACGGGCCATGGCGAGCGCGCTTATGACATATATTCGCGGTTGCTCAAGGAACGCATCATCTTTTTGGGAACTCCCATTGATGATGAAGTTGCAAATAACGTAATGGCTCAGATGATCTTCTTGGAATATGAAAATCCCGAGAAGGACATTACCTTGTATATAAATAGTCCTGGCGGATATGTGTCCGCAGGGCTCGCCATTTATGATACGATGCAGCATATCCGCCCGAATATTGCGACTATTTGCATTGGCGACAGCATTTCGATGGCAGCCATACTTCTTGCGGCGGGAACGAAGGGTAAGCGCTATGCTTTGCCCCATTCCCGCATTATGCTTCACCAGCCGTCAGGTGCGGTGACTGGACAGTCTACGGATATTCAGGTACATGCAAAAGAACTGGTCCGCACTCGCGATATGCTTACGAAGATTATTGCGGAACATTCCGGACGCTTGGTTGATGAGGTGCGCGAAAAGACGGAACGCGATTTCTTCCTCACTCCGGAGGAGGCTCTCGAATTTGGTGTTATTGATGAAATTTTTAAGCCTCGAAAGCAAGAGGGCGCTTGATGTATAAAAGCGGAAAGAACCATCCCCAGATTTCTTGCAGTTTTTGCGGCAAGCCTGCAGAACAAGTTGCCAAGATGATTTCGGGGGCGAACGTTCATATCTGCAACGAGTGCGTTTCCACGTGCTATAATCTCCTTGTGGACGATTTGGCTAAGGATGCGGCTAAGGCTCGTGAAGCTGCTGATGTGGCTCCGCTTCCGACCCCGAAAGAATTGAAGGAGCATTTGGATGAATACGTGATCGGCCAGGATGATGCAAAAGTCGCTCTTTCTGTTGCTGTCTATAATCATTACAAACGCTTGAAAAATGAATCGGCTGCGGATAATAAGGTCATTGACAAGAAAACTGATTGCGTCGATGTGGAAAAGTCGAATCTTCTTCTTGTGGGACCCACGGGAAGCGGCAAGACTCTTCTCGCGCAGACCCTCGCCCGTTTTTTGAACGTTCCTTTTTCCATTGCAGATGCAACCGTTTTGACGGAAGCTGGCTATGTCGGCGAAGATGTGGAAAACATTTTGGTCCGTTTGCTTCAGGCTGCGGACTATGATGTGGCACGTGCAGAACGCGGCATTATTTTTATCGATGAAATTGACAAGATCGCCCGAAAGACGGCGAATCCTTCTATTACCCGAGATGTTTCGGGCGAAGGCGTGCAACAGGGCTTGCTTAAAATTTTGGAAGGCACCGTTGCTTCTGTTCCTCCTAAAGGCGGTCGCAAGCATCCAGAGCAGGCTTTAGTACAAATTAACACTCGCAACATTTTGTTTATCTGCGGAGGAGCTTTTGAAACCCTGGATAAAATTGTCGCTCATCGCATAAATCAAGGCGGAATGGGCTTTGGCGCTAATATTCGGACGACCAAAGACAATTCCATGTCGGAGTTGCTAAAGCAGCTCGAACCGGATGATTTAATCCATTTTGGCCTTATTCCGGAACTTGTCGGGCGCTTGCCGGTTGTCGTTGCACTCAAGGAATTGGATGAAACCGCATTGAAGCGCATTCTTATTGAGCCGAAAAATGCGATTATTAAACAATTTACCAAGCTTTTTAAGATGGATGGAATTGAGCTTTCCTTTACGGATGAATCTATTTCTGAAATTGTGGCTTTTGCGGTTGCGCGGAAGACGGGGGCTCGCGGGCTCCGTTCTGTTGTGGAACGCACTTTGCAAAAAGCGATGTACGAGCTTCCCGGTACTGGCACAAAAAAGTTGTCCGTAACGGCAGAAATGGTGAAACTTGGACTTATGCATGATGGTGAGAAAAAAGTCGCGTAGAGAAGGATTCTACTTTGAAGAAAACGCCTATAATTGAGACTGATGTTGCGCCGGAAACGCTGGCTTTGGATCTTTCTCACGAATTCCCGCTTCTCCCTTTGCGCGATGCTCTGGTGACTCCGGGCGCATCGACGAGAATTCTTGTCGGGCGCGATATTTCGCAAAATGCAATTCATGCGTCGCACGAATACCACGATTTGCTGCTTCTTGCACTTCAGCCGGATCCGGATAAGGAAGCGGTGACTTCAGAAGATTTGCCGGATGTCGGCGTTCTTGCTCACGTACAATCCGTATCGCCACTTCCCAATGGCTGTTGGCGGGTGCTTTTGGAAGGCGTCGTCGTTGTCGATTTGGCAGGACCTGTAAAAAAAGAAGGATCTTCTTATTTTTCTTCTTTCATCGCTCTTCGGCGATTTGTTGTTGCGGATGAATCCAATGTAAAGAAAATCGCTGCAGAAGGCATTAAACTTTTTTTTCGCTATGCGGAAATTCAGAATCTCTCGCAGGACTTGGTGAACGATGTGAAAGCGAAGGAAGAGCCCTTTGCGGAATTTATGTCCATGCTTCCGTTCATCCGGGTTTCTCCTGCGCAGAAACAGAAAGTCCTTGAGCAGAAGTCGTTGGATGATTTGGGCCTTTTGGTCAATTCGTATTTGCATGCGGCGATCGATGCGGAAAATGTGGCTGAACACGTGCGCGAAGACGTGCAGCAGAAGATGCAGCAGAATCAGAAGGATTGGTTTATCGGTGAACAGATCCGGATGCTTCAAAATGAAATTTCCGATGGTGGGACAGATGAAATTTCTTCCTTGACCGAGAAGGTCAAGGCGAAAAAGTTTTCTCAGGCGATTCAGGAAAAATTGGACGAAGAATTTAGCCGGATGAGATTGATGCAGCCCGCAAGCCCGGAATACGCTGTTTCCAGGAATTATATCGATTGGTTTTTGGCTCTTCCGTATGGTGTTTATACGGAAACTGATCTGGATCTGAAGAAAGTAAAGAAAAATCTGGATGAGAAGCATTATGGTTTGGACAAGGTCAAGGACCGCATTTTGGAATATATCGCGGTCTTGAAGCTTACCAAGTCCGAGAACAAGGCTCCGATAATTTGCCTGGTCGGCCCTCCAGGCGTTGGAAAGACAACGCTTGTGCGCTCGATTGCCGAAGCTTTAGGGCGCAATTTTGCCCGTGTAACTTTGGGCGGAGTCCAGGATGAAGCGGAAATTCGCGGGCATCGCCGGACGTATATCGGATCCATGCCGGGGCGTTTTGTACAAGCCCTTCGCCATGCGAAGTGCATGAACCCGGTGATTCTTCTCGATGAAATTGATAAGATGGGCAGTGATTTCCGCGGAGACCCGGCCAGTGCGATGCTTGAAGTTCTCGATCCGGAATTGAATATCGATTTTACGGATCACTTTATGGAAGTGGGGCTGGATTTTTCAAAGGCTCTTTTTATCGCGACTGCCAATGCGGAAGATCAGATCCCGGCGCCTCTTGCGGATCGTTTGGAAATAGTGCGGCTTCCCGGCTATTATCCTCACGAGAAACTTTTGATCGCCCAGAATTATTTGATCCCGAAGGTGATGTTGCGCTGCGGACTTTCTTCTGAAAAAGATTTGACTTTTGATGAAGATTCCGTAAAGACAATCCTCCGCGAATATACAAGAGAGGCTGGCGTACGCGAACTAGAACGTATGATTGAAACGATTGTTCGCAAGCATGCCAAAGAGATCGTGATGGGCAAGACTTCAAAAGTGATTCTTTCGCCGAAGCTTGCGGAAAAGTATTTGGGCGTGCCGCGTTTTTTGGAAAGCCGCTTGCCGAAACCCGGCAAATTCGGTGTGATTACCGGGCTTGCTTGGACCTCTGTGGGTGGTGAAATTCTTTTAATTGAGTGCAAGTTGCTTTCGGGGCGTGGACATTTGCTCCTCACCGGTAAACTCGGCGATGTGATGAAGGAATCGGCCCAGATTGCTTTAAGCCTTGTGCGCGAGCGCCTGCACCGGTTTGGGATAGATCCTGCTGTTGTGCGCAAGACGGATATCCACATTCATGTGCCTGAAGGTGCTGTTCCTAAGGATGGACCTTCTGCAGGCATTGCTCTTACTTTGGCTCTCCTTTCGGCTTTTACCCGTACTCCGGTTTCTCCGGACGTTGCATTCACGGGTGAGGTGAGCCTCACGGGTGATTTGCTTCCGATTGGCGGACTTAATGAAAAAGCGCTTGCTGCGCTCGGCGCCGGCGTGAAGACATTGTATATTCCCAAGCAAAATGAAAAGGATGTGGCGGAATTGCCGATGCCTGCGAGAAAGGGCCTCAAAATACATACAAAAGAACACATTGACGAATTAATCCGCATTCTTTTCCCTAGCGAGCAAAAATCCAAGAAGGGCGCTGCTACTAAAAAGACCTTTTCGAAAAAAGACCCTAGCGAAACCGATTGAGAGTAGGAAATGGTCTAATGCGAGTGTCTTAGATATTTTTGCTTCATATTTTGAAATTTGCAGCAAAATATGTCGGAAATAAAGTTTTAGGGGTATTTTTCAAAAGGGTGCTTTAAAGGAGAACAAAAAGATGCCTGAACGTTCTTTTGAAGAAATGAAAGCCGCGCAAGCGGTGTTAGAATCTAGAATTGTTGCTGCGTGTAATAAATGCGGGCGCGCACGTGAAAGAGTTCTGCTTATCTGGGTGTCCAAATTTCATCCGATGGAATCCGTTGAAAAGGCTCTTTCTTTGGGGGCGGTGGATTTTGGTGAAAATCGCGTGCAGGAAGCGGTGCTCAAATTTTCCGTGAAGCGGCCCGGTGTGCGTTGTCATATTATCGGGCCAGTACAGAGCAACAAGCTCCGCCCGGCGGCGACCGTAGCGGATGCAATCCATTCGATAGATGATTTGAAGTCCGTAGGAAAACTCGAGCGGATCTGCTCGGAATTCGGCAAGCATTTGGATATTCTTTTTGAGGTGAATACATCTGAAGAAGCATCCAAAAGCGGTGTTTCGATGGAAGATGCAGAGTCGTTTCTTCTTTCGCTTCCAGAGACGGAGTTTGTCCGTTATCGCGGGCTGATGACGATCGGCAAGAATACGGGTGTTGCCGAGGATTCCCGCAAGGGCTTTGCGTTCTTGCGAAATTTACGCGATAAGATGAAGGCCCGCGGTGGCGCTTTTTCGGACTTTTCCGAGCTGTCGATGGGAATGACCGGTGATTTGGAAGTAGCTATTGAAGAAGGTGCGACGATGATCCGCGTGGGAACGGCTCTCTTCGGCGAAAGAGATTATAGCAGGCCTGTAAACGACCCGGTTTGATTTTAGGCGTGCCCTTTATTGTAAACATAAACCTCTTGGTGGAGAACTGGGTCTTGAGTCCACGTCTGGTAGGAGTGCCTTACGAGGGATGGTACCCGCTACTAAATCTTTCCAGGCGGGTTTCTCTCTTTGAAAATGGAATGTTTTTTTCGAGAAACTCTATACAGAGATGTATGTGCATCTCCGTATAGAGTTTCTGTTGCCCTTGGAGGGATGGCAAAATAGGATTGCTTTGCTATTTTGAAAATTCTGCAGGGTACTTTTGAATATATGTTTTGTAATCGGTAAATCCGGTGGCTTCTATAAAAATGGAAGAAATCAATGAGATGTAAGAAAAGGGTTGTTCTTTTATTTGGCTTTTTTTCCTTTTGGCTTTTTTCGTGTACCTCTGAAGACTCTTCTTCATCGACTGCTTCGCGGATGAATAAGGAGTTCGGGAAATGCACGGACGATCGCAATGGGGAAATTGTGCTGGATTCCACAACGGGCGCGTCCTATTTTTGCGATAACGGAAAATGGATTCTGGATGAGGATACAGAGGTTTATCTGGATACCCTTGCGGACGGATCCTACCAGTGCACGGATACGACCAGTGCCGGGAATTACGCGAAGATCACGGTTGCCGATTCCGAACTTGCCTACAGCGGTCATATCGATTATTCCACCTCCATATTCAGCAGTCGGCCGTTTTCCTATCTGCAAAGCGACACCTTGTATTCCAGGTTTGTGGCGGGCAGGGATTACGATTTTGCCCTGCAGTGCAATTCGGAAGTCTTTATGATTTCGGATGCCGCGCTGGGTTCCTTTATCTATAAGCACTATAGTATAAGCGGCGATTCCCTGATCGTGATGCGTTGCAAGGATGCCAGTTACGTCACAACTCAGAATTCCTGGACGAGCCCCTTCAATACGTCCGTCACCTATGGTTCCTTCACCGATTCCCGTGATAACAAGGAATATAAGACAGTCACCATTGATTCCATCACCTGGATGGCGCAGAATCTGAATTACGATACGGAGGGGAGTTACTGCTATGCTGGTAAAGCCTCGAACTGCTCCCGCTATGGACGGCTCTATTCGTGGGCGATGGTCATGAACGGGGCCTCCGCAAGCGGTCTTGTCCCTAGCGGGGAACGGGGACTCTGTCCTGATGGCTGGCACGTTCCGAGTGCTGCGGAATGGGATGCTCTGAAAAGCTATGCGGACTCTCTTACCGATGGAATGGGGGCGTTTAGTATCCGCTCAATCTTTAATTGGACAGTCTATAGTTCAAAGTATGACTCTCTGAATTATATGGGGACGGATTTGTTTGGTTTTTCGGCGGTTGCCGGAGGGTATGAAGACAGTGTCGGGTTCAGTGAACTGGGTGAAACAGCAACGTGGTGGACGGCTTCAGAATACAACAGTTCCCATGCCATGAATCGGGATATCTTCTATGATAGTAAGTGGATGGGGACGGGGCATACGTCCAAAGGCGATCTGCGTTCACTCCGGTGTGTTGAGGATTACGATACGGACATTCCTTTCAACACGTCCATCAAATATGGAAAGTTAACCGATGCGCGCGATGACCAAACTTACCGAACGGTGACCATTGGCGAAAGAACGTGGATGGCGGAAAACCTCAACTATGAAGTGGAGAGTAGCAGCTGCTACAATGATGATATCCATTACTGTAGCCGCTATGGCCGTCTCTATACCTGGGTTGCAGCGATGAATCCTCCTCCCGGTCTTGTGGAGTCCAGTAACCGGGAACCGAGCGGTATTCAGGGTATTTGTCCTTCTGGCTGGCACCTTCCAAGCATTGCAGAGTGGAAAACGCTACAGGCGAACCTTGCGGATACCGTGTCGGCAACGGCCGGCCTGAGTCTGAAGGCGCTGGGGGGCTGGACCGATTCCACCGGAGGAATTGCCGGTACTGATCTTTACGGATTCAGGGCGCTTCCCGGAGGACAGGGATATGAGCGGGTCTACCGCTCCTATACCGATATAGGGCGCCGAGGGCTGTGGTGGACCACGGTCGAAAATGGGTTCGCTTATGCCTTCTCGCTGCAGGACAGTACCTCTGCAATAAGTTTTCAAGCCTCTGAACTCAGGGGCACCCTTGTTTCCGTACGCTGCGTCGAGGATTACCTTTCCCGCCTGGACAGTCTTCTTGGAGAGTGCACCGAGGCTAAGCGGAATGCCGTTATAACCCGTGACGGCAAGTCCTATTACTGCGATCCCTATGGCTGGCGGTCTGCTAGTTCGGCGGAAGTGGTGAATTTTGAGGCCGCCCGGAGCGCAGGGGCGTGTACGGAGGCGCTTCAGGATTCCGTGAGCATCATAGGCTCCTTGGCATATACCTGTGACAGTCTTTTCTGGCGGCTCTCGACGGATGCAGAAATGCTCAACTACAGATTATCCCGGACTTTCGGCCCGTGCACGGCGGCCCTTGAGGATTCCGTAAGGATGCGGGACTCCGATTCTCTGTACTATATCTGCAGTTCTCTCTCCTGGCGGCAGGCGACGGATGCGGAAATTTTCAACTACAGTTTATTTCAGACTTTCGGCCTGTGCACGGCGGCACTTCAGGACTCGGTGAAGGAGGACTCCACAGGAGTCTATTATACCTGTGACTCCCTTTCCTGGCGCACGTCGACCGCAGCGGAGAGTTCGAATCATGTGGCTTCCCAGGAATTCGGGCAGTGCACTGCGGCCCTGAAGTCAACGGTGGATACGGCGGCCGCTACGGGTGTTGCTTATATCTGCGATTCCACGACGTTTTCCTGGCGCGCGGCAACGGCTCTGGAAGAAGACATCTATGCCCGCGGGGCCTGCACGACCACCCGTGAGGGGGAGGAATACGAGGGTTCCGCCGGAAAATACTGGTGCCTTTCCAGAAGCTGGTCTCTGTATCTGCCGGGGACGTTCACGGACACGCGGGATTCTAGGGTTTACAGGACAACGACGATCGGCTCCCAGACCTGGCTTGCGGAGAATCTGAACTATGATCCCTCGCTGGATGTCACGCTTGCCGATTCCCTCCAGCTCAGTTTCTGTTACGGCAGCGGTGAGGACCACTGCCTTGTGTACGGGCGTCTGTATAGCTGGAACGTCGCCATGGCCGGGGCCTCCTCTAGTGCGCGTTCCCCGAGCGGGGTGCAGGGGGTCTGCCCTGCGGGCTGGCATCTTCCGAGCGACGCGGAGTGGGCCACCCTTGTTGATTATGTGGATGAAGTCAACGGTACGCACGGGGTCGCAGCCAGCCTGAAGGCTGATACGAACTGGAATTATTCC
>JALNVO010000065.1 GCA_023231365.1 Fibrobacteraceae bacterium
AATTTATCAATAACACTTCGCACTGGTGGACTAAAGTACCTGTTGCCGAGCCTCAGCAATGGCAAAGCAAGCTTTGCCGCTGTGTTCGGCTTTTGCAACAGTCGTCTCTCAAAGTGACGAATACTTCCAGTATTGGCCACTTTTCGTTCCTGCCATTGCTCCCACAAGGGGATCATTCTCACTAAGCGCTGAAGCGCAAGTGTTCATGTTTCGGTTCTTGATAAATTCACTTAACCAAAGCAGTTTTTAAAGATGCCCTAAAAACAAAAAAATCCAATCCGTATAAAAGGGTTGGATTTTTTCTTTGTATGAACTCTCAGATTTTTTTGAATATGAGAGATGTATTAATTCCGCCGAAAGCGAAATTATTCGACATAATGTATTCCGTATCCAATTCACGCCCAGCTCCCTGAATGTAATCCAGGGGCGCGCATTCCGGATCCACTGTCTTGAGGTTCAAATTGGGGGCGAACCAATTGCGGAGAGACATATTAATAGCGAGCCAAGCTTCAATACTCCCACAGGCGCCAAGGGTGTGCCCGATGTAACTCTTGATGGAACTGATCGGCACTGAACGTCCAAGAGCGTTGTAAGTAGCCCAGCTTTCCGCTAAATCGCCAGCCTTGGTGGCAGTTCCATGCCCATTTACATAGCCGATGGCTTCCTTGGCAAGAGAAGCATCCTTTATGGCCGTTTCAAGAGCTATTTGCATCGTGACCTTGTTCGGCTGCGTAATGTGATCGCCATCGGTATTGGTTCCGAAGCCGACAATTTCAGCATAAATTTTTGCCCCGCGAGCCTTTGCGTGCTCGTATTCTTCGAGGATGAGCGTTGCTGCCCCTTCGCCAATCACCAAGCCATCGCGATTCTTGTCGTATGGAGCAGGCGTAAGTTCCGGAGTATCATTCTTGGTACTCGTTGCAAACAAAGTATCGAATGTAGCCGATTCCGTGGGATTAAGTTCTTCCGCACCGCCAGCGACCATTACATCCTGCATTCCATACTTAATGGCTTCATAAGAATAGCCTATCGCAAGGCTTCCAGAAGTACAAGCCGTGTTTGTGGTAATGAGGCGCCCAGTAAGGCCAAAGAACACACCGATGTTTACGGCACAAGTCTGCGGCATAGATTTGATGTAAGTGGTGGCCGTAATGCCATTCACAGTATTTGTGGCAAGCATTGAGTAAAAATCGAGAAGCGCGTCGACACTGCCCGTAGAAGATCCGTAAGCGACGCCGCAGCGTCCGGAGCGCAAGAGTTTTTCATCGCCCGCAATACCGGAGAGTTTCATCGCTTCATCGGCAGATGCTACAGAAAGCATCGCCACACGGCCCATTCCGCGGACCTTTTTGCGAGGGAAATCAGGGCATTTGAAATCCACGGGGCAAGCAAGCCGCGTATTCATTTGTTTGTACTTATCCCACTCATCCATGCGCACAATTTTATTTTTTAATGCGTGCAAATTTTCAAAAACAACATCCGTATCTATGCCCAAAGCAGAAATACTAGAACCACCCGTGACGACTACACGCCTTGTCATACAATGCCTCCATTGACAGAAATTACTTGGCGCGTAATATACGACGCCTGGGGAGAAAGAAGAAAAACGACAGCGGCGGCGACTTCTTCCGGTTTGCCCACGCGGCCCATCGGAATAGCCGGTAAAATGTGATCCAGCGGAGCGGACTTGATCATCTCCGTTTCGATGATACCCGGAGCAACCGCGTTCACGGTTATCTTGCGGCTCGCAAGTTCCGTAGCAAGGGCTTTAGTGGCCCCGATAATGCCCGCTTTGGATGCACTGTAATTCACTTGCCCGCGATTGCCGATAATGCCGGAAACAGAGGCGATCGTCACAATGCGACCGGGTGATCGGCGATGGCACATCGGGAGTACAATCGGGCGGAGCACGTTGTAAAAGCCATTCATATTCGTATTAAGCACGCTGTCCCAATCGTTATCGGTCATCGCGGGGAAAGTGTTGTCGCTGCAAATGCCCGCGTTACAAACGACGCCATAATAAGCACCGTGATCTCGGATATCCTGTTCAATAACTGCCTTAGATTCTTCACGGTCCGTAACATCGAAGCGGATGAGGCGAACCTCGGCACCCGCTTTTCCGAGCTCTTCAACAAGAGCTTTGAGCTCCGTCGCTTTCCGGCGGTAATGCGCTACCACGGAATAACCGGCGAGTGCTATAGATTTAACAAACGCGAGGCCTAGACCGCCATTTGCACCCGTAATGAGGACTTGTTTTTTTCCCATCAGAGCTCCTTAAAGAACTTTATCCAAAGAATCCACTTCCACCGCATTAAGCACGCCTTTCAAAAGCATCTTGCCATTTTTTTCGCATACTTTGCAATTGAATGTTACCGCCATTTCCACACGCATCGCTTCAACAACCTCAATCGAAACCGTCGTTCCAGGTTTATAGCAGGCGGTAAAAGCCTCAAAATTAGTGACGCTCACAATGAATCCGACCTTCGGAGAAATTCCAAGCTCAGAATTGTGTATACCCGAAAGGGCCGAAACGCTCTGGGCCATATATTCAAAACCAACCCACACCGGAACGCCGTGCAATTCTTCATCGTAGAATAGATCTGCCGTCGAAATATCTACTTCCGAGATGAGCTTCTTTTCTAGAATGCTATGATGCACCACGCGGGAGAGCAGGAACATCTTACCTGCGTGGGGGACATATTTTCCGGTTTCTTCTTTGCTTAAAATTTGAGGGACGCTCATAGTTCAACCATTTACTTTATCTATGATGACGCTTACGTTGCAACCGCCAAAAGCAAAAGAATTGCTCATACATGTTTGCAGACGTTTTACAGCTTCACCTTTTTTTACAAATTTAAGTTTTGGCAATTCCGGATCGTACTCGGAATCCCAAAGGTGCACCGGCAAAAAGTTTTCATTTTGCTTTTGAGATAGCGAGAGGGCACAGAAGGCAATTTCCAATGCTGCTGCGGCCCCAAGCGTGTGACCCGTAAGGGCTTTAGTCGAACTCACAGGAATTCCTTCGGGGAAGACGGCATTTACAGCAATACTTTCCATAGAATCATTGAGTCTAGTTCCCGTACCGTGCAAATTCAAATAATCAATATCATTCGGCGAGAGTCCCGCATCAGCGAGAGCAGCCTGCATAGCAGCTTTTGCACCTTCTCCATCGGCTTTCGGATGCGTCAAATGATCCGCATCGGCACTTTCGCCAATGCCGCGGATGCGGAGAAGCGAATTCTCGGAAAGCTCTTTCGTTACCAAGAAAAACGAACCGCCGTTTCCCAAGGTGATACCCGCCCGATTTTTGCTGAACGGGTTGCAAGGCTCCGGCGATACCGCTTCAAGAGAAGCAAACCCGAGCACCACCGGCAGCGAGGTAATATCAACACCACCGACGATCGCCGCATCGCAAAAACCGCTATAAATTAAATTGCGCGCCGAGGCAAAAGCGCTCCCGCCCGAAGAGCAAGCCGTAGACACATTCATTGTAATACCAGAAAGTCCAAATAATTCAGCGACATAACGCGCGGGGGAATCAGCCCGCTGCCTATCCAGTGTGTAACCATCTGGAAATTTTCCACATTCTTTGTAATAAGAGACTGCATTCAAAGAAGCTTCAGAGCCATTGTCACACGAACCGACAAGCACGGCAATGCGGTCTTTGCCATATTTGGAAATCGCCCTCTCTATCGAATCTTTCATAGGAGAAAGTATCGCTTTGGAAATCCGGTTTACAGTACTGTCGAATAATTTATTCTCAATCTGCGGAAGAGGATCATTTTCATTTAATGCCGCTACATAGCACACCGATTCACAAAATGGCTTTTGGATAAAACCTTCTCGGATTCCCGATATGAGCTTTTGCCACACGGCTTCTTTATTACAACCTAAAGAACAGAGAAAGTTGAATTTTTCGATATAAAGCGGTCTAATCATCTCAATTTTCCTCCCGATAATGAATGCGATATTCATAACCGCGCAAATAGTTCTTGAGAACGGTACTATCGCGGGAACGCACAACGCTTACAATAGTGTCCTTTTGTGAAAGCACCACGCGATGAATTATACCTAGCGAAGAATCTTCCGAAAAGAAAAATCCCTTTGAAGAAAATATTTTTTGGAGAGCATCCTTTTTATAGTAGCAGAGTTGAAAGTCTGCAACAATGTACTGTGGGTGTATTTTATCTACATCTATGAAAGAGCTCTCAAAACGGAGAGAATCCTTGGAATAAAATAAAGAGCCGATACTTGCTCCAATGGAATTGAAAAGAGAAATGGAAATTATGCTATCGTTCGCAACAGTCCAGCCTTCAAAGGAAAATTTTTTCCCCCCATAAGCGCCCTCAATCATTTGAGGGGCATCGATCGGAAATCCCATATCGGAAGGGGGGAGAAGATAAACAGCGTTCGAGTTAGTAACATATACCGGGCTTTCTAAAGGAGAGCGCACTGCCGCCGCACAAGCACAAAAAAGCTCGCAAAGTACAACGAAAAAGCCGAAACAGAATGCGCTAAATTTCAAAATCAACTCCGAGAACGTCCATTAAAAGGAGAAAGCAAAAAAGAAAAAGATATGCCCAATAATACCGAAAGCCCAAATGTAGAAACAGGAGCAAAAGAACTCAAGGCAAGCATCCCAAAAGAAAGAAGCGTTGTCGTTACAGACAAGAGCACGGCAAGCATGGTGGGAAGCATGTTCTGAGAACGCTCCTTAAAAAACAAGGAATAATCAATACCGATGCTCAACGTAAGAATAATTCCGACAATGGCAAAGAAATTAAAAGGGACACCGAGTATGCCAAGGACCGCAGTAGAAAGTACGCAAGCAACAATCGGAGTGCGCACTATGCGGAATGCAGTCTTAAATCCATAGACGAAAGACAGCACGATCAAAATCAAACCATAGGACGCTACGACAAGGGCTAGTGCGATATGAGAAAGTCTTGTAAGGGCATCACCTATTGAAGTAAGCTTATCTACAAAAAATACCGAAGGCGTTTCGCTCGCCATTTTTTTAAGGGTTGCTTCCGACTTTGTATGCAACGGGAGAATGACGCTATAGTATTTCTCTCCAACCTTGCCCACCCAAAGAGAATGGATGGCATCACCTAATGCAGAAGGCAATGAGGAATCCAGGGTCAGGTAATTATGTGAAGCCAAAACATAATTATTTACAAATGAAGAATCCGAGCCATCAAAGCCTAATTTTTTGAGTTGATTCCGAGTCTCAGGAACGAGCGCATTGCCTATTGATTCATAAGTTATCTTCTGCGTTTTGACAGAAGGAACCACCAGCGTTGTCGCCAAATAAGTAAGGGCCGTATCCGCTTTTTGAAGAGAATCCAAACGATTGGTAAAAGACTCCTCTTTTTCGAGCACATCTTCAGGAGAATCTCCCGAAACAATAAAATACCAACCCAAAGATCCCACATTCAAAACACGCGCAGCAAGCATCTCCGATTTTTTAAGAGAACTGGACATTTTGTACAAACTGCGAATGTCGTTTCCAAGAGTCAAGCG
The DNA here is from genome assembly GCA_023231365.1 of Fibrobacteraceae bacterium. GTDB lineage: Bacteria > Fibrobacterota > Fibrobacteria > Fibrobacterales > Fibrobacteraceae > Hallerella. The sequence goes on from JALNVO010000065.1 coordinate 5,524, forward strand.
GGAAAATCCAACGGCGATCACAACAAAAGCAATAGCGGCAAAGGCAAGGCGGATTGGTCGTTTCCACAAAAATATTTTTTGATACAGGGAAACAAGCAAACCAGAAAGCCGCAACGGCAACTTGCGCTTTTGCAGAGGGGGCAGAGGGAAATGCGGAAATAGAATCATGATGGAAAGGAACGAACTACAAAGTCCGGCAAAAGAGAAAAGAGCCATCTGGCGGAGCAGCGGAAACGGAGCAAGCATTACGGCAGCATACCCCGCTTCCGTAGTCAAAAAGCCAAGGCAAATTCCTTTGGCAATATGGGAGCGCACGTCAAAAGAAGTCCTGTTTTCCTTTGATCCCTTCCAGTCTATAAAGAAATGTACGGCATAATCAATGCAAACACCGATGAGACTCGTCCCAAACACGAATGTAAGCACATTTATTTCACGGAAGGCAAGAATCGTGGTAGAAAAGGAGGTAAGAGCCGCAACGCCGATATACCCCACGGAAGCAAGCAATGGAAAAGGAGACCGGAATACAAACAAGAACAAAATAATGATGCAGGCAAGAGAAACAAAGCTGATGAGATAAACTTCTTTCTGAGCATTTTCAGAACTTTGATAGCTGTGGAAAGGAACGCCGGAAAACGCCACGCGGATCTCTGGGTTTTTCTTCTGCATTTGAGACGCCATCGACATCAAGCGCCCCAAAACGTGATCTTCCTTGGCAATTCCCGATGTGTTCCCGGATAAGCTTCCGCGGAGCATTATATATTGGACACCGCTATCGGCAGCGGTCAACACGCCTTCCCGAGGAGTAAGCGAACTTCCCGAAAGCAGCGGAGAATTCATAAAGCGGTCAAGTCCACTGCCGAGCAAGAAAGGGTCTTCGGATAAATTTTCTAAAGAGCCCACTGAAAATGCGGAATAAACGGTGCGGAGAGCGTTCTTTTCAATTTCTAAGGAATCACCCGCTAAAAGGAGATCTCGCATTTGCGGATCTTGAAGCACATAACGGTACTTATAAAAAAAGCTTCGCAGCTCTCCCACTGCAGAATCATTGACATATAAATTAAAATTAGCAAGAGAAGTATCACCATTGATTGCTTTATACAAACGATCGGCAGAAGTTTTGGCAATTCCAAAATCTGGATGTCCGACAAGCACATAAAATTGCCGGGAGGTTCGCTCTGCAAAGACCTTTTCAGCATCCTTTACTTGGTACAAATCATCAGCCGCAGGAAGGGCGGAAAGCAAGTCGGAATTGATCTTTATCGGGAAAAGGATAAGAGGGATGATTATAATCGCCAAATGGACAATAATCCAAAAGGCGATCGTTTTCTTAGACCGGAAAAAGCGTATAAAGGCGTTTTTAGCGTCCGTCAAAGGCATCCTTTTCAGCTGCACTCAGAGAATCTGCAAAGGATTCTCCCGATAGTTCATACAAAGTTACAGAAGAATCCGCATTCTTGAGGCGAATTGTTTTAGGAAAATTCGCATTTCCCGAAAGTTCAATAGACAAGATAACAGAGCGGACAGAAGCATCGATGGGAACAAGCCCGAGTTCCCACGCGCCCGCAGAGCCCTTGTTAAAAACAGAAAAACGGGAGTAGAGCTTTTTCGGATCTCCAGAAAAAATGGAAGAGATCATATCGGCAAAGCTTTTGAACGCGGCATTCTCCGAAGCTTTCATCACCTCGGACTTTCCCGCGGAATTCTTTTGAACGATCTTGTCTTTTGCAATGACGAGAGTCGAAGGAAAAGGCTTCTGTGAATTCCACAAAATGCCGTTTCCAGAAGCAATGACAAAAGAGCCCTCCGAAATAAAATCTCTGTTGAGTTTTGGGATGTGTTTCGTCTGGCGGAAATTTCCGCGGATTACAGGATGTTGTGCAAAAGCGGAAAAGCGTGTTTCAAAAGCGGCCTTATCCTCTGCCTTCAGCGGAAAATCAAACAAAGAAAAAGCACCGGCAGAGAGATTTGCCGCAAGTAAGAGAAAAACAAAGAGAAACGGAGCGCACTTAAGCATTGTGTTTCGCCATTCTCTCCCTGTATTTGCGAACGCAATCGATAAAGCATTGCGGAGAAACAAAGCAGGATTCCATCGTCTTCATTTCTACAGCCATCTGCATACTTTCCGCCTTGTTCACGATCGCTCCCGTTTCCGCGTTGCGGAATACATAGCGGATCTTCAAACAATTTTCATATTCAGCAAGCGTTGCCGTAATGCGGCAACGATCTAGAAAACGAAGCGGGCGGATGTACTTTAAATGCAAATCGACAACCGGCCAAGCATAGCCGCTTCTTTCCATAGCCATATAATCGTAATGCAATTCAGAAAGAAGGGCACAACGGGCTACTTCCATAAATTTGACATAGTTTCCATGCCACACAATTTGCATAGAATCCACATCGTAAAATTCAATAGGAAATTCAACGTCTACACTGATCGGTTCTTCTGCCATATTAAAGTTCCCAATATTTTTCGCGCATCAGCTTGAGCCCTTCGCGAAGTTCCCTATCCATGATGCGATCTTCGACTAGCTTCGGAGAGACCTTGTCCGTCTGATCAAAAGTCTTTTGAACGCCAATCATGCGTTCCTTGGAAATGTCGCCCTGTTCCAAGCGGATGCGGAGAGCTTGCGTTACGGCAAAAAGAGTCGCAACAGTTACTTGTTCAGAAAGTTCCAATATACGGATGCAATCGCGGGCAGCAATCGTCCCCATACTTACTTTGTCCTGATTATGGCATTCCGTGGAGCGAGAGAAGACGCTCATCGGCATTGTCAGATGCAAAGCTTCCGCAGTCCAAGCGGAGGCCGCAATCTGAATCGCCTTGAACCCGTGATTGTAAGAAATTTTGTCACCGCTGCCGGTAAGATTTGCCGGAAGTCCGCGGTTGAATTTGACATCCACAATCATCGCAAGCTGGCGGTCCAGCAAGTCTGCGGTATTGGCAATGATGTTCTTAAGAGAATCCATTGCAAAACAGATATGACCGCCATAGAAATGCCCACCGTGGAAGATAGACTTCGTCTCAGGATCAACAAGCGGATTATCATTTGCGCTGTTCATCTCGATTTCGATCATCTGACGGAACAGGGGCGCCGCATCATAGAACATCCCTATCACGTGAGGAGCGCAGCGGAGGGAATAAGCATCTTGAATTTTCTCCGGAACGACGCCATGCTTTGAGTCGATTGCAAGCGCAATGCGGATCTTTTCGGCAGCGAGCATAAGCCCCGGATGCGGTTTCGCTTCAAAAAGGCGCTTGTAAAAATGGTAATCGTTGCCCTTGAGGCCGATCACCATCATAGCTGTAATGCGGCAAGCGAGATCGGAAAGATACTCGGCGCGGCTGTATGCCATGCAAGCAATCGCGTTCATTACTGCAGTTCCGTTCATAATGGCAATGGCTTCCTTGGGACGGAAACTATATGCCGGAATTCCGAGACCGCTCAGCACATCTTTCGCTTGGCGGCGTTCTCCCTTATAGAGGACTTCGCGCTCGCCGATCAGCGTACCTGCAACGTATGAAAGCGGAGTAAGATCGCCACTCGCGCCCACAGAGCCTTCCTCCGGGATGAGCGGCAAAATATCGTGCTCCAAAAGAAGCGTCAAACGATTCAGAAGTTCATAGCTCACCCCCGAAAATCCTTGAGCAAGCGTATTCAAGCGGACCAAGATAATGGCACGAGTCGTTTCTTCATCAAAAAAGTCCCCAAGGCCACACCCGTGATAGCGCGTGAGGTGCACGGGAAGATCGGAATAATGTTCCGGCGAAAGCACTTGTGTGCAAGAATCTCCATAGCCCGTAGTGACACCATAAACGCCACCGACTTCGGCCAAAACCTTATCGAGAAAGGCTGCGCCGCCATCGATTTTTTGTACAAATTCTTTATCTTTGCTGAGTTTTACAGAGCTTTGTCTTTTTGCAACGGCAACAACATCTTCAATTGTCAGACGATCTTTGCCAATTTCAATAATCTTTTTCATTTTTTATCTTCCTGTTTATTGTTCCAAAATTCATAAAAATTATACCACTGGTATGGATGTTCTGCGCAATGCTTTCCGAGCACTTCAGCGTATTCCGATATCAATTTCTGCAACCGGGCTTCTCTTTCCTTTCTCGGTCCGGAAATTTCTACAGAAGCTTTTTCTACACACATTTCACATTTAGAGTGCAAGCGCAAATCTCTTTTGCGGAGGCCAAAAACATAATAAATTGGAGCATTCAACAAACTCACGAGGAGGAACGAGCCCACGGGAAAAGCCGCCGGAGCGCCTAAAAAAGGAACCGTTACTGTTCTATTTTCCGTATGGGCAGAAGTGCGATCGCCCGCAATAACTACCATATTGCCTTGGTCAATTTGTTCCTTCATCCATATAATCGTATCCGTACCGACCGAATTCGCATCTACAATATCCCCCATGAGCGAAGGATTCAATTGCTTCAAAATAGAGTTGAACTTCGCCGTACAAGAAAGATCTATCACCGGGAAAACCTTGAAAGAACGCGATGCATGCGTATGACTTTCATGCGCCAAGGCCCGCAGAATTTCCACGTTGCCCAGATGCGAACAAAGTAAGCAAGCGCCTTTTCCCGCATTCAACTGCTCTACCAGCAAATGCAGGTCGTCATTTTTTGTTTCGACAGAAGACAATGAACCCGAATTTTCAGAACTCGAAATTTTTTCGACCATTGAAAAAGAAAAGGCAAGAATGTGCTTATACACATCAAAATTTGTAGGCGGCTTCTTTCCCGACAACAAAAAAACTCTCTTTAAATATTCTCTAGAAATTCGGCGTTCTTCTTTGGCAGCAAGGAAGAAAAAGAAGGTTACGATAGCCACCACTAAGCTCGTCAAAGGCCAAGGGCATTTACAGACGACAAAAGAAAAGAAGCGAAATTGCCAATTGCCCAATCCGTGTTCTTTCTTTTTAGACCAGTGCAAAGCCGAAGCCATTTCAGTTACCTTTTCCTCAAGCGGCGGAGAAGCAATTTCGGAAGTCGCAAAATCATACCCAAGAACATCAGCGTATGCGTTTTAGAAATAGCGGCATTGTCCCTGAACACCCTAAAATTTGACACGCCATTTTCAGGGTATACAACCTTCACAGGGTAGAAGCTAAACTGGATGCCCGCCCAATGCAAGCGCACAAAGATTTCGATATCAAATCCCATGCGATAATCAAAGAGGCCTTTTTCCAGTACAGGACAAACTAATTTAAGCGGATAGACGCGGAACCCGCACATCGAATCGGGAATATCGAACGACAGCGTTTCGAGCATCACCCAGAAATTCGTTATCTTGCGGCCAATCTCGCGGGACTTTGGCACAGATGCGTCGTATAGCGGAAACCCGGCAATTAGATTTCCGGGCTTTTTGCGGGCAGCCTTTTCAAAAAAGGCAAAAGAAGAAGCATCATGCTGGGCCATCGGCATCGACTTGAAGTGCGTGCGTGTACCCTAACTCCCGCGCACGGAGAAGGCCCTCAGAAACAGCGCCGCCCTTGCCCCTGTTCTTAGAAAGAACGACGAGTTCCGTTCCCAGAAATGCAGCCGCGGCTCCGGCGATTTTAGACCTGTCCGGTTCTGTATTTCCATCGTCTACAAGAACGGCAGGCATTTTAAGATCCGCAAGCGACTGAAGAACGCCTCTGACGGTCTCTCCATGGCGATATACCGGGATCACGGCACAGATTCGGAAGTTTGTATCCACTAAGTTTTCTCCAAAAGAACAGAGCCCGAAGAACAAACTTCATTTTTTTCAATATCCAAATAACGGAAGAAAACTTTCGCCCGTTCCTTATCGTACGAGAACTCCAAGCGGATCAAGCGCCCGGGCAAAATAGGCTTGCAAAACTTGATGCGCGGAATTTTGTGAAGAACGATAGACGATAAGAGGTATTCTTCACTCCAGTGTATTACCAAATCCACCTGGACTACGGCTGGAAGCAATTTGAACGTCGGAAAATGCCCGTTGAAGAAGTCGCTCGTCTCTGGAAACTTTACCAAAATAACAGCCTTGTCCGGCTCCGGTTTTTCTACGGAAATCAGCTCCAAACGGGATCCATTTTTATCAAAGAGTTTCTCCACGTCTTCACGGCGGAGCTTACCCTCGGTATTCACAGGAAGAGCGTCGATAAAGCGCCATTTCTTAGGGAGCACCGTCGCTTCCAAAAATCCAGAGAGGTAATCGCGGAAATAATTGTTCATCACGAGCTTCATCGCGTCCTTGAACTGTTTCCTTCCTGCATCATTAAACACTATCGCAACTGCCAAAAATTGTCGCTTCCGCGTAAGGGCTACGGCACAAGCGTCTTTGACAAGGCCGGAACTTTTGAGACGCCTTTCCACTTCGGGAAGCGAGATGCGCTTTTCCTC
>JALNVO010000066.1 GCA_023231365.1 Fibrobacteraceae bacterium
CAAAGATGGCCAATATTGACGCTTTGCGTCATCGCCTGCATTTCGGTCATGCTCAAGCAAGCTTGAGTGCGACTCTCAATTTGGACGATTTCATCGTCCAGAGCGGCATCTCGGCAATAAAGGCAAGCAAGCTTGTCTTTGCTGCGCTCGATTTGCAAGCTATTCACTTCACCAAAGCAATTTTTAGAGGTACCCTTATGCAAGTACATCAAATGAAATTGCGTAGCGCCTTCCCATAAACTACACGAGAAACATCGTAGCTGTCCAAACGCACCAAGCGGAGACTGCCTGCTGGAGATAGCATCCCATTTTGAACAAATGAAGAGCCCTCATTTTTACGCAAATGTTGTGCAATAAACAATTCGCCTGTAAGAAAATCCCTTGTTTCTATCGGAAAAAAGCCTTCAAGCGCTTCTGCAAAGGATAGCGGCCGAGAGAATCCGTCTTAGAAACATACTCGGGATCCAATTCATCGCCGGAAATCACAGAATATGCTAGAGGAACACCGCGGACTACAGCTTTCGAAGTATAAGAGCCCTCCGAAAACTTGAGAACGCCCGCGATTTCGGGATTGCCGAATTCCGCGCTATTTCATAGAATCGCCCGATTATCAGAACAAACGGACAAGGCAACGAGAAAAAAACAAAATTTTTCTTCCCGTTTTGCGATGTCTATGGGTAATGGCTAAATTTGAAGAATCTAACGGTTTTCCGCCCAATGAGCGAGTACCATTACATCAGACGGGCGAATGCCGGGAATACGGGACGCACTCCCCACCGTAAGAGGTTTTGCGTTCTTTAAACGCTGACGGCTTTCAATGGAAAGAGCGGCAATCGAATCAAAATCCGTATCGGAAGCAAGCTTGATCTTGTCCATTTTCTTTTCATGCTCGATTTCCTTCGCCTGACGGGCAAAAAAACCGGCATAAGCTTCTTCGGCAAATACGTTCCATTTATCACGGCGGATAAGACTTGCCCCGGGGACGAACTTCTTGAAAAATGCTTCGGGGTCAATACCCGGACGACGGAGCACTGTATTCAAGCGCACCGATTCCGAAACCGGAGCCTGGCCAAATTTTTCGAGAAAAGGATTCACTTCGGCTGCGGTCGCCGGAGTTTCCGCCAAATACTTTTTCACGCGCGCCATTTCCGCCTTGCGCACTTCCCAAGACGAATTATCCGCATCGGAAATCATACCGATTTTGCGAGCGCGGTCCTTTAAGCGAGAATCCGCATTGTCCGTACGGAGGAAAAGCCTGTATTCAGCGCGGCTCGTGAACATGCGATAAGGCTCGTCCAAAAGAAAGTGGGAAAGATCATCTGCCATAACGCCGATGTAACTCTCGGAACGGCCGAGAATAAAGGGATCTTCACCTTTTACTTTAAGCGCAGCGTTAATGCCCGCCACAATTCCCTGACCACCGGCTTCTTCATAGCCACTCGTTCCACACACTTGTCCCGCAAAATATAGTCCGGGAATATTCTTGCATTCAAAAGTCGGATAAAGCTGCGTTGCATCCACAGAATCATATTCCACTGCATAACCGATCTGAAGAACTTTCGCACGGTTTAAGCCCTTAATCGAATGAAGGGCCTCCAATTGAATTTCTGCAGGAAGACTAGAACTGAATCCGTTCACATAAATCCGCGCAACATCCTTTGTCTCCGGTTCCAAAAAGAGCTGATGGCCATCCTTGTCGCCGAACCTATTTATTTTATCTTCAATACTCGGGCAATATCTGGGTCCCTTGCCTTTGATGCGACCGGAAAACATAGGGCTGTCCTTAAAACCGGATCGCAGAATATCGTGAGTCTTGAGATTGGTACGCGTAATCCAGCACACATTCCCGTTGTCAATAGGGTTTGAATGCCTGTCGCTGAACGGCCACGGATTTTCATCGCCCTTTTGTACGTCGCATTCGGCAAAATCAATCGTCGATGGATCAAGGCGCGAAGGGGTCCCCGTCTTTAAACGGCGAAGGCAGATTCCGTTCTCCGCGAGCGATAATGATAATTTATCTGCACTTCTTTCCCCCACTCGCCCGCCGATGCTCGTTGCAAGTCCCGTAAACATTTTAGAAGCGAGGAAAGTTCCGCTAGTGATTATCAAAGACCGCGTCGTGTAGCGCGCCCCCGAAAGAAGCGTGAGTTCCAAACGGGAATCCTGCATACGAGTAAACGCAGCAAGTTCTCCTTGAATGAGCGAAAGGCCTTGCAAACTTTCTAGCGTTTCGCGAGCGATTGCGCTATAGTACTTAAGATCGCACTGAGCTCTCGGCCCCCATACGGCAGGCCCCTTACTCATATTAAGCATACGGAACTGAATTCCGGCACGATCCGTAAGAAGTCCCATCAAACCGCCGAGCGCATCAATATCGCGCACAATCTGACCTTTGCTCACGCCTCCGACAGCGGGATTACAGGACATCCTTCCGATAGCCGCGAGATCCATCGTGATCATCGCCGTTTTTACGCCAATTTTCCAAGCTGCATGAGTGGCTTCAATACCAGCATGCCCACCGCCGATTACAACCACATCGAAATTATCCAAAACCGGAGTCATAAGAGCCTTCTTTTTCGAGATGAAAATTTAGAAAAAAGGAAATATCTGGTGCACTCGGACCACACCGCGCGCAAAAGAATCCGTATAGAAAAGAGCTAAATTTACAGGCAATGTCATCACCCATTAAAATCGCTCTTCTATTGATATGGGCTTCCACACCCCTGATAGCCGGAAAAGAAACCCAGATAATATCCAATTATTCACCATTTTATGCCGACGGCGAATATCATTTTCAAAACGTCATCATCATCCGGTCATTTGAGCAAAACAAGGATTATTACTTTATATCCGTCGATCCCCGAACACTTCAAACAGAAATCATTCCCCAAAAAAGCATCCGCATCACACCAGAGACTTGGACGGATCTTCTAAAAAAATACGCATCGACTCCTTACATCAAAGCTCTGCAACGCGTCAAGGAAAACCCATCACCACTCCAAGACGCCGGCTTCATACACGGATTTCCCGAAGAAAAGGGGGCAACGCTCACCATTGATCTCTGCCCATCTAAGAAACCTCTTGACAGAATCATCTTCAAAGAGCTCATCCAGGAACTATCCAAGAAGGAGCGCCCCGTTCCTGTAGCCATTTCCATCACCGGAAAATTTTTGCAAAAGCATCAAAGCGACATCCTTTGGCTCAAAACGCTCATCAAGTCCGGGGACATTTCCATCACTTGGATTAATCACACGTACAACCACCATTACAACAAAAAAGCGTCATTGGCCAATAATTTTCTGCTTATCCCAGGGACAAATATTTCAAAAGAAATTCTCGACACCGAAAAAGCCCTGCTAAACCAAGGCATCCTCTTTTCCGACTTTTTCCGCTTTCCCGGACTCATTTCTAGCCCTCGCCTCATTTCGCAAGTCACAGACTTCGGCCTCATTCCGATCGGCACCGATGCATGGCTTGCCAAAGGCGATAAAATCAAACAGGGAAGCATTGTGCTCATCCACGGAAACGGCAACGAACCTCTCGGAATAAAAGCCTTTACAAAACTTCTCCAAGAAGAAGCACCCAACGTCACCCAAGGGAACTGGCTTTTATATGATCTGCAAGAAACAATCAAACGGAGCGTAGACGACACAGGGATAATTGACACGACAAGAGCTGATCGTTACATATTTCCCACCCAATTTGATTTTAGAAATCCTTAGCCGCATCCGATATACCTTATCTTTTGGCAGCATAAAATGAATCCTCCACAGGCATCAAAACGCCGCAACCCATAGATCCAAATTGAATTTAAAAGAGCGAAATCCCTTCTGCCCTACCGTGTTGATGAAATAGCCATCGCTCCAGAATTAACCATCCTACAACATTTTCTTAACTGAGGGAACCCGCCGGAATATCTCGCGGGCCCTTATGCACTTCATCGTACACGCTATCTTCGCCGGACTCAAGTGGCGGAAAGGACTGGATTAAAAAATGAATATGATCTCTGTCTGTTCCTATTTCAAAAAAACGAATCTCAAATCGTTGCGAAATCTCCGCGCAGCCCCGCTTCAGTTCCTCATCAACCAACTCATCAAAGACAATCCGGCGATATTTTGCCGGACATACCAGATGGTAGATCCGTACTGAAACTTTGCGGCTCGTGTGCACATACTTGATCATCTATCCATGATAGAAATCAAAGCCGCAGCAAGCTACAGGACAGTCATTCTTACTTTAACGAGTGTTCTAATCCAAGGCCATCCAGCATAGCCTTATCCAAATTTTTATTCCGGCCTTTGCAAGTTGAAAAATCACCCACAATGATCCCCGATGCCCCTGCAAAAAATACAAGTGGATGGAGTTCGCCCAAAAGTTGTTCTCGCCCACAGCCCACAATAATTTCCGCCCGGGGATTGATGAGCCGCATCAAAGCAATAATTTTTAACGCACGGCGAGGCGAAATAGGTTTCTTATTTTCAAAACGAATTTTCAAGGCAGGGATCAAAAAATTCACCGGAATGAAATCAACATGAAGCCCGCGGAGTTCCAAAGCAAGGTCCACCACATCCCTATCCGTTTCACCAAGTCCGAAAAGTCCCCCGCTACACACGGCAAGGTCTGCGTTTTGAGCTTTTTGAATAGTCTGCAGACGATCATCATAACTATGCAAGCTGCAAATATTCGGGAAAAACGTACGCGATGTTTCTAAATTGTGATGAATCCGGTTAACACCGCATTCTTTAAGTTTCAAAAAATCTTCTTTTGAAAGCATTCCAAAAGAAGCACAATACTTTGTACGGCCTTTTTTAATTTGTTTAAAATGAAGTACAAACCGATCCAGATCTTTCCCCGTAAATCTATAGTCGGACGCAACCATACCAAAACAAGTCACGCCCATTTCTTCCGCACGTTGCGCATGTTCTGTAAAGGATTCCTCCTCTACAAGCGGAAATGGCGAAGGGTCCTTTTTTACAGAATCATTCTGGGCACAATAGGCACAGTTTTCACTACGGGCACGAAACTTTTCATTCAGAAAGGAACAAGTATGAATACGATTGCCCTTAAAATGGCGTCGAAGCATATCTGCAGCACTCATCATATCAAAAAGAGACGACTCGGGTTCTTCCGCCAAATCATAAGCTTCATTCTCGCGAAGGGGCAACCCTTGAATAATCCGATGAGAAAGCTTATTCCATTCCATAACTCAAAGCCTTAAAAGGTCCCCTTACGGCGACCTTGATTTACTCATTACAAGAAATAATAGGACATTCCAATTTGGAATCCAATTGGAGTATAAGATGGATATTCATCCGCATTAAATAGATAGAGATTATCGTACATATCCGTTAAACCAAAGACCGCGCGGAGATCGAAAGAGATTAGAGGACTTGCGTCAAAAGAAAGCCCGAGGAGTACGGCAAGATCCACCGGAGAACGCGCAGAAGTCGAACGCAAATTTTCACTATAGACCGTGGAACCTTGCTGGTAAATTTCCAACTTGTCGTAAATATTTGCCGAAACTTGAGGACCAATCTTAAAACCGACCATACCTCCCGCCGGGCGGAACCATAAATAAAGAGGAACATCTATCTGATATTGCGTAAAAAGATCCTTTGTTCCCGACTGTTCAAAGGCATCCGTTCCCGTTAAATGGCGATAAGCAAAGACAGCTTCTATTGCAAAACTCGTGGAATATTTCGTTACCGGAAGATTCAAAGCAAGGCCCCCGGTCAAATCCATACCACCCACATTATCATCCGAGTCATTGTCACCAAAAAACTCGACACCGCCCACACTCAAGCGGGCCCCGAAACGAGCTTTCTGAGCCTGACGTTCTGGACGGGCAAAAGCAGTTTCTCGAACATTTTTCTGAGGACACATTACAGGAGCGGAAACATTTTCCTGCGGGTGAGCAGCCACGGGCTCTACTTTTACAAGAGTAAATACAGGCTCTTTCGCAGCAGCATTTTCCGAAGGAGCAACAGAGACCTCCGAAGAACTAGATATTTCTGCAACAGAAGAAACCTGCTTTACAGGAAGAACGGCAGTTTCTGTACCTGCACTACTAGAAGAGGACGCAACAGAAGGCGTCCCCTCAGCAAAAACAACGGCGGATGAAAGCAAAAGACCGCAAACCAATTTTGTCATCATAGATATTTCTCCATTTTTAGTAAGAAAATTATACAAAAAAATAGCATCCCGTTAATAAAAATCGTTTTTTTGTTAAAATAGTCTATATACTAAACCCAGTTTCAATATCGGCAGGACGAATACCGAACAAGAAGACGCCCTATCAGCCCAACCATAAAATAAAGAGAACTTCACTAGAGTCCAAAATAGAACCGTCAATTCCTTTGGAACGCTTGTAAACACTGGACTCGATTCAATTTTGAATTTCGAGGGGATGATTTTTGCTGGATTATCAAAATGGCGATTTTAAGTTGATTTCGGAAGTTTACGATTGATCAAATTCTTGTTTGGACACTAGTGAGTGAACTTGATTTTGCTGCCAATCCGTCTCACTACTTCAAAATGTTTACATTTACACAAGAAGGTTAGAGAATACGATCTCGCCCAGACGCATATGTCCCCCCCCCATAAAACATCCTGTAAAATTTTATCATTGCTCCGTAGAACGTAAGTTCACTTAAGGGCATCTCTAAAAGCTCAATTTTTATGGCGAGAAGCCGGTTCCCTTCGGGGAACGTCAGGATTCGAAGAGCCGGACTTTAGGCCGGCCCCGAAGGGGTGAGGATGGAACAACGTGACACCGCAACAATTTCTGGTAACACTTCGCACTGGTGGACTAAAGTCCTGTTGCCGAGTCTCAGGCAATGTCAAAGCAAGCTTTGCCGCTGTATTCGGCTTTTGCAACAGTCGTCTCTCAAAGTGGCGAAGAACGCTCAAGCCGAGCATCTCAGGTAGCGAACTCGTTCGCTACCATGACCTGAGACCCGAAGCGGATGCCGAAGGCATCAATACCGAGAGTATTGACGCTTCGCGTCACCACTGCGGTTCTGTCATACAACCGAGCAAGCTTGAGTGCGACTCTCAATTTGGGCGATTGTAGCTACTTTTGTGCTTGCGCACTTGTCGGTGCATACAGGCATACCCGCAGCTCTCGATTTGCATGCAGTTCACTTAACCAAAGCAGTTTTTAGAGATGCCCCTAATACAAATTTTTCTTTATAACTGTTTCTTCCTACTTTTTTTTAATATTTTTGGGCTACATGGATATTGTCTGATCATTGCGGGTTTTTCTACCCCTTATCAATAGCCTCAAATAAAGGCTGTTCTTTTTTATTTATAAATACATCAAATTATAGGGTTATTTTATGATCAGAAGTTTATTTCTTCTTGGCTATAATGACATACTTGAAAAATATCGAACAGATAACGGATTACAGGACTTCGATGTAGGCAGGGTCATTTCGGAACGCAAGGAACGCTATATTGCGAGAACGGCAGCAGGTGATTTTGAAGCCGAAATAAGCGGAAATATGCGATTCAAAGCCAAATGCCGGGAGAATTTTCCAGCCGTTGGAGATTGGATATCCCTCTCAACGTATGATACCGGGATTTCCATAATCCATAGCATACTACCACGTCGCTCAATTATTTCAAGACAAGCCGTAGGAGAATATGGATTGTCACAAATCATTGCAGTAAACATTGATTACGCATTGATAATGCAATCCGCAGACAGAAACTACAGCGTCAACAGACTTGAGCGATATCTTGCAATCTGCAATACATCAAGAGTAAAGCCGGTTATTATTTTAACAAAAGCGGATCTCGCGGATCAAAACCGAATCAAAGAATTATGTGGCGATATACGAAAGCGAATAAAAACCGTAGAAGTTATTGCCATCAGCAATAATACCAAAGAAGGTTATGGTTTGCTGAGTGAAATATTCGAAGAAGGCAAAACATATTGTATGCTAGGATCTTCAGGAGTCGGTAAATCTACCTTAGTAAACAACCTAATCGGCAAACCCATAATGAAAACGAATGAAATCAGCAGCAGTACAAATAAAGGAAAGCATACAACATCCCACCGGGAACTATTTGTAATGGAAACCGGAGGTATTCTGATTGATAATCCCGGGATGAGGGAGATCGGCGTTGTGGCTTCAGTGCAGGGAATAGAATCAACATTTGAAGAAATTGATTCTGCATCTAGAAACTGCAGATTCAAAGATTGCACCCATACAGTGGAATCGGGTTGCGCGGTTCTTGAGGCTGTTGCAAAAGGAGAAATCAACAAGGATGCTTACGAAAACTACCTGAGGATTAGAAGAGAAAGCGCTCACTTTGCAGCATCCGATATGGAACGCCGAAAAAAAGACAGAGCTTTTGGAAAAATGCTAAAAAACTATAACAAGAATAGATTCTAGAAAAATAAGCTCCCTTTAGTAAAACAAAATAAAAAAGTGGTAATTCAAATACTTGCAAAAATCAAGTACGACCTTTAATCAAAAAACCGCCGCAACTCATTATTTTATATAGAGTTACGGCGGTTTAAAAATGGAGGTGAGGAGAGTCGAACTCCTGTCCAAAGTCACATTCCCGTTCATTCCTACGTGCGTTTCCTTCGTATTTAAGTTCTCGCTAGTTTTCACGCCCAAGAAGGTCGGCGCAAATCCCAGCCAGCCTAGAGAATTTCGGAATCGCGCCCCTAGGTATGACGTACTCCTATCCCACATTGCGACCGAACGTTGATTCCCGTGGGAGGGGGATCAGGCTCGGCGTTGCCAGTTAATTAGGCAGCGAGTGCGTAATCTTCGTTAGCACTTATTGTTTTCCGGTTTTTTAACGAGGCCAACCAGACCCTCGGCACGCAATTCACGCTTCAGCAACCCTGTCGAAACCAGAGCACCCCCGCATTGAAAAGGTTCTTCCAATATAGTATTTATTTTGATTTTTGTATTCAGATTAAGACTCTGTCCACAAAATCGAGAGCGCGTTTGGACTATTTTTATGAATTTTTTCCATTAAAGATCTATTTATTCACCAAAAGAAGCGAAGCCCGCCCATTTCCAGCCGAAACAGAAATAACAAAGGGGCCCTTTACTTGAGGAATTTCAAACAAGTTTTCACCCGCGACCGCGCTAAATTGCCATGAAGCAAGCTGCCGTCCCTGCACATCCAACAATCGAACATTCACATTTCCCACCCGGGAAAGAGAAACGCGCAAAAGTCCTGCCTTAAAGGAAATCGTATTTTGCAAAATGCGAATATTCCCCACCGCAGTTATATCCGAAACAGTCAGCACATCAGATACGATCCGCGATGAAGTCGTATCGTCCACCTTTATAGAGACTTTGTACTTCCCCACGCTCGAAATGGAAAGCGTCTGGTCTGTCTCATTCTCAAGCGGAACGTCGTCCTTATACCATTGATAACCATAGCCCGCAGGAGCTGTCAAAACAGAACCGTTCTGCGTTACTTTGAGCGTATCGCGAAGCATATAACTATAAATGATCTTGGCAAGCTCTTTTGCACCTGTTGCATTCGGATGAATGCTATCCTCCAAGAACCACACGGGCGTTTTGAAGGTGGAATGAAGATCGATGAGATTCATCCCTTGCGAAAGAGCCACTTCAAGAATCGCCGGATTAATACGGAGGGTAAGAGATGTATCGTACATACCCCACCCAGCATTATTGCCATAAGGAGCTAGCGTCATCCAAATGCGGGGATTTGTCGAAATTGTGCGGAACGTATCCAGCATGCTGATATAATCTTCCGTAAATTCTTCTTGGTGCTGATACCAGTTATAAGTCTTGACATCATTTGTACCAAGCTCGATAATAATCGTATTTGCTGGATAAACACTGCGGACAGAATCAATTTTATTCTGGCTCCAATAAGGGGAATTTCCCGATTTTAGCATTGTTGTTCCACTTACGCCAAAATTAAAAACGGTATCGGCATCTCCGAGAAGAGCACCTAACTTCATCGGATACGTCGTATCACCCCAAGCAAGTCCATACCCATACGTGATACTGTTGCCAACGCACGCTACATTTACTTTTGCGAGAAGCGGATACGGTAATGAAGAAAACGAAAAAAGAAAAATAAAGAAGAATTTTTTCATAGCAATTCCTATTTCAAAATATAAACGCTAGAGCATCTAATGTTCATGCAAAACTTTTATTACGCACAGTCCTAAAAAGCGGAACCTTTTTGCACTCATATAACGTTGTTAATAGCAATAATACGGTCTTTGATTTGGAAAAAAGCATCGACAAGTTCTGGATCAAATTGACGCCCCCGCTCCTTCTCAATTTCCTTAAAAGCATCCTCAATAGTCCAAGCAGGTTTATAAACTCTCGCATGGCTCAATGCATCAAAGACATCCGCAAGTGCAACAATGCGAGCCGAAAGCGGAATTTCTTCGCCTTTAAGCGGAATGGTTGCGGGCATTTTCTGCTCCGGAACGACCGACATATAATCAAAACGCCCGGGATACCCTTGGACTCCACCATCAAAACGCTCATGATGACGCAAGCATACATTTCTTGCCATTTCATCGAGTTCGCTTTCCACCGGAGTAAAAAGTTGCGCCCCCAAACAAGTATGACCCTTTATCAAGCTGCGTTCATCATCCGTAAAACCAGACGTTTTTTTGAGAATGAGGTCACTCACCCCCACTTTTCCAAAATCATGACATTTGGCCGCAATCTTCAACAAATCGCGGAACTTTTCCCGGCTCTCTTTCGGAATCCGCTTATTCATCGCATAGCGATCATAAATTTCAAGGGAGAACGTCGAAACGCGTTCCACATGGGTTCCCGTTTCCTTAGGGTCACGGAAGGCCGCCATCTGGGCCATGCGAAGCACCATATTGTTCGTGAGATAAGCATATTCCAGCGCGCGCCCGGCGCTAGACGCAAAATGAAGTATTTGAAATTCACTGTTTTCATCAAACGGAATGATATTGCCCGAAGAATCTTGTGCATTAATGATTTGCAAGACGCCAAGAACTCGCCCTTGCGTCATCCGGAGGGGGATGGTGAGCATAGATGTCGTATGGTAACCAGTTGCTTTATCTGTTGACGACTGAAACATATAGGGGCGCTTTTCTTTTTTCCCGGCATCCAAAAGCTCCGGCATATGATATACATCCGGAATATTTACGACCTTTCCAGAAAGGGCGGAATAACCGGAAATAGAATCAGGCGAGGCTGGAAACGTGAAAAAAAGATAAGGCAGTTTTTCTCCAGGAGCAAGCATTTTCTGCTGGGTATCGTTCTGTCCAAAACGGATGGTCAGCTTTTTTTCTTTTTCATTATAAATGTAAATGGATCCGGCATCTGCATTCGCAATTTTACGGGCGAATGCAAGAATGTTTTCCAAAAGAACATCGACATCCTTTATTTCACTAAGGCGTTCTTCGATTTCGAGAATTCTCTGTAAATTTTTTTGTCTTCGATCGTCCAACATCTTTTATCCTTTTTAGAAAGTATAGTTTCTTTTCTTCCCGAAAAAATAGAGCGTTGAAGCGTTTTCAAATTTAATGGACCTTCACACGATATCAAAATCGTCCGATTCATTTCATTACTAAAATATTCGTGTTAAATTCTCATCTAAGGGAACCTCTAAAAATTCATTTTCTATGACGAGAATCCGGTTCCCGCCAGGGAACGTCAGGATTCGAAGAGCCGGACTCCGGGCCGGCCCCGAAGGGGTGAGGATGGAACAGCGTGACACCGCAACAACGAGAAGCCGGTTCCCTTCGGGGAACGTCAGGGTTCGAAGAGCCGGAC
>JALNVO010000067.1 GCA_023231365.1 Fibrobacteraceae bacterium
CAACGAGAAGCCGGTTCCCTTCGGGGAACGTCAGGGTTCGAAGAGCCGGACTCTAGTCCGGCCCCGAAGGGGTGAGGATGGAACAACGTGACACCGCAACAATTTTCGGGTAAAACACTTCGCATGGTGGACTGAAGTCCTGCTGCCGGGCCTCAACAATGTCAAAGCAAGCTCGGTTGTGCGACACTCACCTTGCGTGGTATTGACGCTTTTGTGCTTGCGCACTTGCCGGTGTAACTCAGGCTTGTTCATCCAAGTATGCCCGCAACTCTCGTTTTAGGGCGCAATCGTTCCTGCCATTGCTCCCTAAAGGGATCGTTCTCGCTAAGTGCTAATAAAGCACCAAGCGATCTCGTTCGGTTCTTGATAGATGGACGATCTTATCGTCGAGAGCGGCATTTCGGCAATAAAGGCAAGCAAGCTTGTCTTTGCTGCACTCGATTTGCATGCTGTTCGCTTCACTTAACCAAAGAAGCTTTTAGAGCTGCCCAATAGTGATTTGACCAAGCTTGCAGAATTTTCAAAAAAGTACCGCATCGGAGTTGTTTTTATACAGCCGGAATTTCCCAAACACACTGCAGAAGCTCTTGCTCGAGATATTGGTGCTCCGGTTGCTGCTACGGATCCGCTGGTATATGATTTTGAAAAGAATTTGAAAAATTTTATTGCAATTCTCAAGTCGGGTGAAAATTAACCAAATCGGTTTGCCAAATAAAAAAGGAACGCCAACGGGCGTTCCTTTTGTCTTCAAACTGAGATTACTTGATAGTAGTCGTGAAGCGGAGTGCTGCGGCGACATCGTCAAGTTCATCTTCGCTGTAAAGGTTGAGCTGAGCTTTAGTACGGCCAAAGGACTTGGTGAGGCCGACTGTCCAAGCGAAGTCATCTGCTCCCGCATTGAGCTCGTCGCGGTCATTGATTCGTTCAAATTCGAACATCAGATGATCAAAGATGCCCGCAGTTGGAATTTCCAAGCCGACGAAGAACGGGAGGTAGTCGGAACCTTGTTTGTATTCCGGCTTGATTGCGTCGCCTGCTGCAATGGATTTTGCGTTGACATCGGAATCCGTTCCTGTGGTAATGTAGGCGATTTCACCATAGAGGCGGAGATTTTTGATGATTGCGTAGGATGCGCTACCGGCAACGCGGTGCGTCTGCACTGCAGCCTGGTTAAATGCGTCAATCGCATTCACTCGGTAGGCGACGGCGAGTTCTAGCGGGAAGCTGAACTTTGCGCGTTCTTCAACGCGGACATAGCCCGTATTGAACTTGTTGTCGGTGGTTCCGAGCATTGCATTGAGCGTGGATGGGCCGACTTTCCACCCGAGCTCGAATGCATCGTGGGAGTAATCTCTCATCAGCATTCCACGGCGGGAGAGTGCCGGGTCGACGTAGGTACCGAAATTACCCGCTTGGCTCCAATCCGTTTTCCAGTGACCGAGCTTGAGGTTGAGCTTGTTCATTCCCAAATCCCACTTGTAGTTGCCCCAATAAAGATCAGCGAGAAACTTGTCATAGTTCTTTCCATCGATCGTATTACCGAAATTGGGCCCGAACATGCGGATCATAATTTGGCCATCGAAGTCTTCAGATGTATAACTTCCGCCAACGTTGGCGCGGAACCAGAAGGATTCGAACCAATTGTCGTTGTTGTTGGCGATGCCTTGGGTTTGAATGTTGCCTTTGAGTGCGAATTCTCCATCAGCAGCGGATGTTACTACGGTAAGGCCAAGTGTAAGAGCGATGGCTGTTTTCAAAAGTTTGGATTTCATTTTTTTCCTCTGCGGGTGTTCCGCGTCAGTAGGTTAGAAAACGCGCAAAATTTACTTGTTTTTTTGGATCTTTTCTAGGGAAAAATTTATTTTATGGCTGTGAAAAGGAGCTTTTTTTGATGATGCGAACTTTTTTTATTTCTTTTCTCGCTTTGACGGCGGCTCTTTTTGCGGCAGACCTTGCTCCCGGCAAGACTCATGCCGTTCTGAATGTGTCTTATACCAATTTTGACGATGTTCCCCAACGGAATAAGCTTCTGACGTTCGTCGGGCAAAAAAATCCGGAAAATAAGATCTCTGTACGGACGGATGCCAATGGCGAAGCCGTTCTTCTCATTCCTCGCGAAGATTCCTATAGTATTCTTTGCGAAAGCTTGACTGGGCCTTTTGAATGCGGTACGACTCCATACGTTTCTCTCAAAGCGAGTACTGGTGCTGTCAATGTGGCCTTCGACGATACCCGTGCTGAGCTCCAAGGCGTTTCGTTCAAAGTAGGAAGTGCAGAGCTTATACAATCTTCCCTTGCGACGTTAAATAAGACAATTGATGGCTTAAAGAAGAATGCCAAGGCGAAAGTGGAAATTGAAGGCCATACAAGTTCGGAAGGCGGTGAAGATTACAACCAGAAACTTTCCGAAGAACGCGCACAGAGCGTCCGCAATTATATGATTCAAAAGGGAATTGACGGTTCCCGCATTACAGCGGTGGGCTATGGTTATTCCCGTCCCAAGGCTTCGAATGATACGGAGGAAGGGCGCAAACAGAATCGCCGGATTGAAGTCCGCGTCACCAATCCCGATGAGGTAGAAGCGACTGTAGAATAATTTATCCGCCGATAATCTCTTTCACCCAGGCCTCTTTAGCTTGGGTGAGCTTTTCTAGAGAGTTATCGTCGGCAAGGCTCGAATCGCGCAGGTTTATCAAGGCTCTATAATCATCTAAGAATTTTTGTGCTTCTGGATAATCGGGAATGATCGAGGTTAGGGCGGCTTCGATTTTTTCATCGGAATAGTAGCGGAGAATGCCAGAAAGGTACGTTTCAATGTAAGCTTGATTTTCGCCTTTGGCTTTGTACTTCATGGCGTTCGCAAATTCCATCGGTTCAATTGCATCCATCCAAGCGGACTCTTTTTCGTACAAGCTATCGTCCAATGCAAGCGCGTTTTCTTCGCGCGAAATCCGGAGCTGCTCTGTCAAAAACGGGCGGTATGATTCTGGGTTCACTTCGATACTTTCGCCTTTAAGAAACTCGCAAAGGCTTTTAAGGGCTGCTTCTGATGGCGTTTCCAAAAGCCTTTCCTTGAGGACGGCGAGTTTGACTTCGCGAGGGAGAACCTTGAATTCTTCGTTGTCGATATCATTTGCGTGCAAATGCAAAATGAACACGCGCAAAAGAATGATGGCAATGGCGATTGTGAAGAGAATGGCTAGCGTCATAAATTATCACATATGGGCGATAATGTTGTCGCCGAATGCGGAAGTTCCGACTTCCTTTGCCCCTTCCATAAGGCGTGCAAAGTCATAAGTGACGACCTTCGAATTGATCGCTCCGGAGAGGCCTTTATTTACCAAGTCTGCGGCTTCAGTCCAACCCAAGTAGCTGAGCATCATTTCACCGGAGAGAACTTCGGATCCCGGATTGACTTTGTCCAGATCGGTATATTTTGGGGCAGTTCCGTGTGTTGCTTCGAAAATAGCATGCCCGCTTACGAAGTTGATATTTCCTCCCGGAGCAATTCCTATGCCGCCGACTTGTGCGGCTAGTGCGTCGGAGAGGTAGTCTCCATTCAGGTTGAGTGTGGCGATTACGTCAAAGTCTTCGGGGCGGGTAAGAACCTGTTGCAAACAAATATCAGCGATGCAATCCTTGATGACGATGCCTTCGCCGCGCTTGCCCTTCGGAATCTGCATCCATGGGCCATTCCCGATTTTTTCTGCGCCGTATTCCTTGGCGGCTACTTCATAACCCCAGTCGCGGAATGCGCCCTCGGTGAATTTCATAATGTTCCCCTTGTGGTCAAGGGTTACGCTTTTGCGATTGTTTACAATGGCATATTCAATGGCCGCGCGTACTAAGCGCTGAGTACCGAGTTTGGAAACAGCTTTTACGCCGAGCCCGACTTCATTCCAATCGCTATCGTCAGCAATGCCGGTAATTTTCTTCCAATTTTCTACGGATTCCTTGGTTCCAAAGCGGATTTTCTTTGCCCCGGCAGGAAACTCCTTCTTCAAAATTTCAAGAAATTTTCTGGCTTCTTCTGTACCGGACTTCCATTCAATGCCTGCATAAATATCTTCCGTATTTTCGCGGAAAATGACCATATCCACCTTTTCCGGGTGCTTTACCGGCGAAGGAGTGCCTGTGTAATAGCGGACGGGTCGGAGGCACACAAATAAGTCAAGCGCTTGGCGGAGTGCTACATTCAAGCTGCGGATTCCGCCTCCGATAGGTGTGGTGAGAGGGCCTTTGATGCCTACGAGGTATTCTGTAAAGGCTTTGATAGTCTCTTCCGGGAGCCAAGTACCTTCGCCATATACCTTGTTGGCTTTTTCGCCTGCGTATACTTCCATCCAAGAAATTTTGCGTTTGCCTTTATAGGCTTTTTCGACTGCGGTGTCTAATACCCGCTTTGTCGCTTTCCATACGTCGCGACCGATTCCGTCCCCTTCGATAAAGGGGATAATGGGAGAATCGGAGATGCTTAATTTGCCGTTCTTGAGAGTAATGGGGATGCCATCAGCAGGGACTTGGATATGCTCGAATTTAGACATAAAAACCTCGTATATTTCAAGTCGAATTTTAGTAAAAATAGAAGATCCTTTTGGAGTAGATTTGTTTTTTGGACGATTATCCGATGCTTTAGGTCACGGGAACTTTGCAACTTTAAAAAATTGAGTAAAAAATAAAATGTACTTCGTTCCGAACCTCAATAAATGGTTTATATTTGGGGAAAAATATTCCTGCACCCCTAATAGGTGGAGATTCAAGATGATGAAAAAATTTACGGTTTTGGCAATTGCATTATTAGCGGGCGTTTTTGCAAGCGCAAATGCTGCAGATGCATCTGGATTCGCTTCCTTGGATGTCGTGGTTCGCGATTTTCAACCGAATCACCCCGATTTTGAGAATTTTTCTGAGGAATACATCAATAATGCGGATGCCATTTATAATTATGGTGTGATCCACGGCCTTGCCGGGTATGATACGGCTTGGTACGGCAATGCGGGTATGCACCAAAGTTGTGGCAATAAGGCTTCTTATGCCTATAGTTATGGTACGCCGCTCGGTACGGATGGCTTGCCTCTTTTCTTTAGTCCGGCCTCCCAGCTCCCGATTTATTTGCAGGCAACGTCGACATCGACGGCAAACGGAGATTCCGCGAACGCTCTGCATTATGGTGAATGTTCTGATAAAGTGAACGGTAAAACGGTGCGGGGATATCAGTATGTCGTAAATAGTGGAACCCGCGGTTATACTTGCCCAACCCCAAATATGAATTGGGCTAACTTGGTGATGTACACCCCGGAAATGGTGAACAGATATCTGACATTCGTTACAACTAAGGATTCCCTCGGCAACGATATTGTGACTGACTATAACTACTTGAATGGAGTAACGATTACCAAAGTGAATAATCGTTGTGACAATACTCTTTTTGATCAGTGGTTTTCGGATGTGGGCGGTATCAATCAGCGCAGCAATATGATTTTGAATATTCCAAAGGATCAGACGGACTCTGGATTCTATGTTCTGGACTACAACTACAATAATGGGGGCTATTTTCCCTTGGATTCGGTAAATGCCAATAATGAATGGCAGGGTGCAAAGTCCGGAACAACTCAGTGGGGTGCGCAGAGTCTTTCGATTTTCTGCCCCCCGTATGATTATCTGTGGGCGAAATCTCAGATGGATTACAATGGCGATTCAACCTATTCGCTTTGCTCGGCTTGGCTAGCAAATGGCGGCCCGCGCAGTACGACATCTGCCTTGGCAGCTGTGCAGAGTTCGTCAAATGGATCTCTCGCTTTGCAGCATTTCCGCAACTATAACTTCACGATGATGGGCCATGCCAAGTTCCGCTATTATGCAAGTAAGAATACAAGTGAAGCAAGTGCGGAAGTCTTTGAATTTGCCGGTGACGATGACATGTGGATCTACGTGGACGGCGTGCTCGCGGTCGACTTGGGCGGTACGCACTTGGCGACCCCGGGCAAAGTGAACCTCTATACCCTTGCCAAGAACAATCACGGCTGCCATACCGGAGAGCCCTTGGCCGTCATCAATGCTGCGGGTTGCAGCGATACCGGTTGGGTCAACGGATCTTGGCATCATCTTCATTTCTTCTACGCAGACCGTCAGACAGATGGCTCTAACCTTTACATCCGCACATCCCTTTCTGAAATTGCCCCAACGGCTTATGGTCAACCGCGTATTATTCATGCTGAACTCAAGAGTGATGAAACGACAGGCGAACTCGTTACTTATCTCTTTGTCAACACACTTTTAAATGACGCCAGTGTGGCTTTGATTGCTGGAAGTGGTGGTAACAGTGCTTATTTCCCGATTCTCGATATCCGCAAGATGGTCGATGTCAATGGAAATGTAACCGGCTATGACACAACGGCTTATAATGTAACAAGCTTTGTATATCAAGAAAATAAAGGCTCTGACGGTTATTTGTACAAGCTTACGGGGCAGCTCTGTTCCGATGTCTACTGCACAACACTTTCTTCTCCGAATGCCGGTGATTCTCTTGCGTTCAATTATTCTGCGGCTCCGCGACTTGTAGATGGTGTTTATACAACTCCGGAGAGCGCGAATAACAAGTTTGCTTATACAGCTGATTGGGCTATTACATCTACTATGAACATATCTGTAGACAAGTATAATTTTGGTCCGATTACAACTATTTCAATCGCGTCGACAACAACAATCATTCCTGCCGATTCGACTATTGACCGTCCTCCGTTCAATGACCAGCTTCTTCCGGATGGCAAATTGAAGGATAATGAGACGGGTGAAATATTCATTAATTCCTTGCCTTCGAGCTATGCAAATAGCGCGAATCCGAGCCAGTGGATTTCTGATAGCATTTCTTATTATATATCAGCCCCGGATCCAAGCAACCCGAATTCGATGAATACTACGACTCAAGTTGTGAATTCTTCGGGAACTAGCTCTACTATTTCTGCTGCTAAGTGCTATTCTAGCCGAGGCAACGAAAGCTGTGTGAGCTTTGCTTTTGTGACCGATGAAGCCTTCCGTGTAAATATCCGCGTGTTTGATCATTTGGGCCATTTTGTAAGCCAATATAGCCAAGAATTGGATACGGCTGCATTCCGCCAAATGGTGGCGACGACAACGCCGCAGTCTTCCTGCACGGATAATACGGGCGATGCTTATGGTGGAATTTCTTTTCCGGGCGTTGTGAGCGGCAAGGTTGCGGCAAGCGTCAAGATCTATCCGGTGTCCCAGCAGGGGCGTAAGCTAGGGACGGGGCCGTATATTTATCAAGTGTCCTTGATCGAATATCCGTTCCCGCATTGCGTGAACATTAAAAATTCTCAAAGCTATGTCTCTGGCGAATATCGGCGAACGCAATATACGACGAGTCGCGGTTATCGGCGCATTATTTCCAAATAAAGAAAGCAGGACCGAAATTAAAAAGTCCGATCTCCAAGAGACCGGACTTTTTAATTTGAAACAAAATGATGAAAGTTTTTTGAAAATGAGAAGTTGGATCAGGCTTTTTTCAAGGCTCGGATTTGAGTTTGCCACACAGTTTCTGGATCGTCGGAGGCAAGCCAAGAGAGGGAGGCGTTTCCTTTGAAGGACCAGGCGAAGATGTTTTGTACGCCTGCTTCTAGAGCTTTTTGTGTAGCAATGGCGATATCGTTTTCCCTGTTTTTCTCTATCTGGTAATTTTTGATCCACATCTGGGGCTCTTTACCGTATTTGCAGGCGATTTCAAAGATACGTTTAGATACGCTTGCATAGTTTTTGCTAATGGATTCTTCCGAGGCACTGCGCTCCCAGTAAGGGTCGCAGGCAATTTCATCTACGGATGCAAGTTCCGCGATTCTATCCCAAGAATCGAGGCCGGCGGGGAACCATGGTGGAAGCATGCAAACAGAATTTCGCTTGCCTTGTGTGTGGACAAGTCCGGTCATCTCTGCGAGAAAATCGACTAGAGAATTTTCGCGGAAGGTTTTGACTTCAGGGGTAAGATCTTTTGGCATATCAAAGCCGAAACGGTCTTTGAATTTCTTTTGGCAGATGGGACAGCGACAAGCCCAATTGGAGAGCTTGCCTTTTTCAAAGTAAAAATGAGGTTCATCCCAGAAAATGGTTTCTACTTCTGTATGACAAACGGATAAAATCCATTTGTGCATATATTCTCTGAATTCCGGGTGGTTTGGGCAAGCGGCAACAGCCGGTTTTCCATCAACCGAAACCTGGCAGAGGTCATGGTTGCGCGCAGTGAGCTCTGAGTAAGCCTCGCCCCCGAAAACTCTTCCTACTCCCCAGGGATTTACGTAGACTTGAAGACCTATGGCGGTGGATTGTTCAATGATTTTCGCCATTGTTTTGGAATAATAGAGTTCGTCTTCTTCGGACCAAGTGTGCAGGACGTGCGTAAATCCGGCCTCTTTAATTTCCCAGAGGTCTTCAAGTGCTCGTCCGGGGTCTCGTACGCCGAAATAGGCAATACCTTTTTTCATAAGATTTAATGGTTTAGAGGCGTAGTCGCATTGGACCATTGCGGGGAACCCGCCTCAATAAAGATGTGGTTCAGTACATCTTCCCAATCGTTCTTGCGGATGGGTTTACGCATAAAGAATGCATCTTCGGTCTTTGCTGGCAGAGGATAATCGTTTGCAACAAGTTCGATGATCCAAGATTCCGGGATGGTGTCGCGGAGGCGGCGGCCAAAAGCGATGGATTCTTTTGTGGGCGTTTTCCCGTGGTCAAAAACAATGAGGGCTGGCGATTCTCCTTGGGAAAGAGGAGTTTCCAAGGCTTTAGATCCCTGTTCCATTCCTTGGCAGCTGTAGATGGCCGTGTCGGGGGAAATATCGTGCGAAAGCATCCAATATAAAGTCCAGCCGGCAAGTTCGCCGAGATCCGTATCTTTACTATCGGAGATGAAGAATATGTGTCCCACGTTGCAAAAAATAACTAAAAAAAAGGTCTTCGTGTTTTTTCTCGGAAATGGAGCCTAAAAAAATTAGATTTTGAATGAAAATGAGTGATGCTTCTTATCATTTCCCTCCGCTCGGGGAATTCAAATTCATAGAGCAGATCCTTTCGCAGGGACTTCCTTTAAGAGAAGTCTCTCCCAAAAAGCGTTTTTGGTTTGGAGCGGGGGATGATTGCGCGGCTTTTGACGGTTGGCTCGTTACCAAGGATATGTCGGTAGAAAAGACCCATTTCCGCTTGGATTGGGCAACCCCTGAAGAAGCCGTTGAAAAATGTATTGTTTCCAACGTATCGGACATTTCTTCAATGGGCGGGACCCCGGCAATAGCCCTTTTGGGAATTTGCCATAATAAGTGTTGGGATAAATTAACTCGTGACCGCATTGCAAAGGCTTTTGCGGAAGGTTTCCGCAGACGGGGGATCGCTCTTGTGGGCGGTGATACTGTTGCAGGCGAGGTTGGACTTTTTTCAATTACCTTGCTGGGAAAAACAGAAGGAACCCCTCTCCGGCGTTCTGGGGCAAAGCCGGGTGATTCGGTGTATGTTTCCGGGCCGGTAGGTGCAAGTGCCGCAGGACTTTGGGCTTTCTTGAATGGATGTGAGAAAGATCCCCTGTTGAAAGAAGCTGTTAAATATCATTTAGCTCCTACAATAAACGAGGCTGCCGGGGCTGAACTTGTAGAAATGGGTGTTTGCGGGGGATGCATCGATCTTTCGGATGGCATGAGTTCTGAACTCAATCACCTAGCGCTTTCTTCCTGCGTGAAGATACGCGTGGAAGAAAAATTAATACCGGTGGACCCTAGTGCCTGCTATGTGGCGGAACATTACGGGGTAAGTCCTCGGGAATTCTGGCTTAAAGGCGGGGAAGATTATCGATTGCTTTTTACAACTTCGCTTCCAGATAGTATATTCTATGGACATAAAAGAGGCTGGTCGCAGGTTACACGCATTGGAACTGTAATAGAGGGTTCCGGTGTGGAACTTGTCCATTTGTCTGGAAATTTGGAAATTATTAAAGCGGAATCTTGGTCGCATTTATGAATCAGAGTAAATCGAAAATTGGTGAACTTTTGCTTCGTCAAGGAATAATTGACGAGGATCAGCTTAAGCATGCGATGAGTGAACACGAACGCACGGGCATTATGCTTTCCAAGATTCTTGTGCGCTTGGGTATGGTGAGCGAAGATGTTTTGACGAACATCCTCGGCGTGCAGATGCAGAGTTCGACCAAAATGCGTATAGGTGAGCTTTTATTAAAACATGGCTATATTACGGAACCGCAGCTTGAAAAAGCACTTGAAGAACAAAAGAAAACAGGGCAGCGCTTAGGGAGAACCCTAGTTTCTTTGGGATTTATGCCCGAAGAGCGCTTGGTGGAAATTCTTTCTACTCAGTTTGAAGTTCCGTATGTCAAATTAGGCAATTTCAATATTGATCCGAATGCGAACCAATATGTTTCCGAAGATGTTTGCCGTACATATAAGGTTGTCCCGCTTTTCGTAACGGATAAGACTCTTACAATTGCAATGACTGATCCGACGAATGCCCGCGTTATCGATATCGTCAAATTCAAGTCCCAAATGGACGTGGATATTGTGATGGCGAGCGAAAAGGATGTGAAGGCGGCAACTGACCGCGTATTTGCCAATTCCAATAATGGTGAAGCTTCCTTGGAATCACTTCTTTCCGCAGAAGCTGGTAAGGAAGATTTGGAAACGGTGGATCGGGATGCAGAAGCGAATCAAGAAGCGGAACTTACTGATGAAGAAGGGAAGCAAGTTGTTAAAATTGTGACGTCTTTGATTCATGAGGCTATTGCGAGAAAAGCTTCCGATATTCATTTGGAACCGCAGGAAACTTACCTCAAGCTCCGCTACCGCATCGATGGCGATCTTCAGGTGCAGGCTCCGATTCCCGGGCGTTTGATGTCGCAGATCCTTTCTAGAATCAAGTTGCTGTCCAAAATGGATATTGCAGAAAAGCGCAGGCCCCTGGATGGACGCTTTACCGTCCGTTACAAGGGCGGCGAAGTGGACCTTCGTGTGAGTTCCTTCCCGATATCGCTTCGCAAACGCGGTGTATGTGAAAAGATCGTTATGCGTATTCTTGATCCAAATTCGGGGCAGTTCCCGTTGAAGGATATGGGCTTTTCTCCTGGAATGTTTAAAATGTTCCACGATTCAATCAATCTCCCGAATGGCATTATTCTTGTGACCGGGCCGACGGGTTCGGGTAAGTCTACGACTTTGTATGCATCTATCCGTGAAATTTTGGATCCGACGATCAACATTTCGACGATGGAAGATCCTGTTGAATTGAATATTGATGGTGTGAACCAAGGCCAGATTAACGTGGCTGCGGGGTTTACTTTTGCCGCAGGCATTCGAGCCTTGCTCCGTCAAGACCCGGATGTGATTATGATCGGCGAAATGCGCGATAAGGAAACGTCTTCGATGGCTATCGAAGCTGCTTTGACGGGCCACTTGGTGTTCAGTACGCTTCATACGAACGACGCCGCCGGATCCTTCCCGCGTTTGCTCGAAATGGGACTAGAACCCTTCCTTGTCGCAACTGTTATCAAAGGAATTCTCGCCCAGCGTCTTGTGCGCCGCATTTGCAAGTATTGCAAGGAACCTGTCGACATTTCCGATGAACTCCGCGAACAGCTTCACCTTTCCAAGGATATGCAATTCTATCACGGTAAGGGATGTCCGAAGTGTGATGGCTCTGGGTATAAGGGGCGTTGCGGTATTTATGAATATTTGGTTCCGAACGAAGCTGTGC